>NZ_JBSFWD010000011.1:0-226613 GCF_053592655.1 Streptosporangium sp. NPDC002607 | reverse complement strand
CCTGGCTGCGGGCCATGAGCGGGTTGATCACCCGGCCCACGGCGAACAGCCCGAGCAGCCGCCGCACGCGCACCTCACCGGTCGCCGGGTCGACGACGGCTCAGGCGGCGATGACCTCGGAGACCGGCGCGTAAGGCAGGTCGAGGGCGATGGCGACCTGCTCGTTGGTGAGCCGCCCCGCGTGGGTGTTGAGGCCCAGCGCGAGGGGGGCGTCCTGCTTGAGCGCGTCCTTCCAGCCGAGGCCGGCCAGCTTGACCGCGTAGGGCAACGTGGCGTTGGTCAGCGCGTAGGTGGAGGTGTTGGCGACCGAGCCCGGCATGTTGGCCACGCAGTAGAAGACCGAGTCGTGGACCCGGTAGGTCGGCTCGGCGTGCGTGGTCGGCCGGGAGTCCTCGAAGCAGCCGCCCTGGTCGATGGCGATGTCGACGAGCACGGAGCCCGGCCTCATGGAGGAGACCAGCTCGTTGGAAACGAGGGTCGGGGCCTTGGCACCGGGGATCAGCACGGCCCCGATGACCAGGTCGGCCGCCAGGACCTCCTTCTCGATCGCGTACGAGGTCGAGACGAGGGTCTTGAGACGGCCCTGGTAGATGGCGTCGACGAAGCGCAGGCGGTCGATGTTGAGGTCGAGGACCGTGACGTCCGCCCCCATGCCGACCGCGATCTGCGCGGCGTTGAGCCCGGCCACGCCGGCGCCGATGACGACGACCTTGGCGGGTGCCACGCCCGGCACGCCACCGGGCAGCACGCCGCGCCCGCCGTTGAACCGCATCAGGTTGTAGGCGCCGACCTGCGGGGCCAGGCGGCCCGCGACCTCGGACATCGGGGCGAGCAGCGGCAGGGTGTTGCCGACCTGGACCGTCTCGTACGCGATGGCGGTGACCTGCCGCTCCAGCAGGGCGTCGGCGCACTCGCGGCCGGCCGCGAGGTGCAGGTAGGTGAAGAGCACCTGGCCGGGGCGCATGCGGTGGTACTCCTCCGCGATGGGCTCCTTCACCTTGAGGATCATCTCCGCCTGACCCCACACCTCGTCGGCGGCGTCCAGGATCTTGGCTCCGGCGGAGCGATACTCCTCGTCACCGAGGTGCGAGCCGACGCCCGCGCCACGCTGAACGTAGACGTCGTGGCCGTGCCGGACAAGCTCGTACACACCTGCCGGGGTCGCGGCGACACGGTACTCATGGTTCTTGACCTCGGCAGGTACGCCGATCCTCATGGGAGTTCCTTTCGGGGTTTCAACGGGATGTCACGGTGAGCCTCGGTGAACCGTGCGCGGCCGCTCGCGCTCAGAGCCGGCTCCACGCCTCCGTCAGCACCGAGCGGAGGATGGACTCGATCTCGTCGAACTCCTTGGGGCCGCAGATGAGCGGCGGGGCGAGCTGGATGACCGGGTCGCCCCGGTCGTCGGCGCGGCAGTAAAGGCCCGCCTCGTACAGGGCGCCGGAGAGGAAGCCCCTGATGAGACGTTCCGACTCCTCGGTGTCGAAGGTCTCCTTGGTGGCCTTGTCCTTGACGAGCTCGACGCCCCAGAAGTAGCCGGAGCCGCGCACGTCGCCGACGATCGGCAGGTCGCGGAGGCGCTCCAGGGTGGAGCGGAAGACCGGCTCGTTGCGGGTGACATGACCGAGCAGGTCCTCCCGCTCGAACAGGTCGAGGTTGGCCAGCGCGACGGCCGAGGAGACCGGGTGGCCGCCGAAGGTGTAGCCGTGGGCGAACATCTCGGTGCCGTTCTTGAACGGCTCAAAGAGGCGATCGGAGGCGATCATGGCGCCGATCGGCGAGTAGCCGCTGGTCATGCCCTTGGCACAGGTGATGATGTCGGGGACGTAGTCGAACTTCTGCCCGCCGAACATGGTGCCGAGCCGGCCGAAGGCACAGATGACCTCGTCCGAGACGAGCAGGACGTCGTACTCGTCGCAGATCTCACGGAGGCGCTGGAAATATCCGGGCGGCGGCGGGAAGCAGCCGCCGGCGTTCTGCACCGGCTCGACGAAGACGGCGGCCACGGTGTCGGGGCCCTCCATCTCGATGGCGCGGGCGACGCGCTCGGCGGCCCAGTAGCCGTACTGCTCCGGTGTCATGCCGGGCACGCCGGTGATCTCGTCGGCGCGGTAGTGGTTGGTGTTGGGCACCCGGACCGAGCCGGGGACCAGCGGCTCGAACATCTGCTTGAAGGCGGGGATGCCGGTGATCGACAGGGCGCCCTGCGGGGTGCCGTGGTAGGCGATCTGGCGGCTGATGACCTTGTGCTTGAGCGGCTTGCCGGTCAGCTTGAAGTACTGCTTGGCGAGCTTCCACGCGCTCTCGACGGCCTCGCCCCCGCCGGTGGTGAAGAAGACCCGGTTGAGGTCGCCGGGGGTCTCGGCGGCGAGGCGCTGGGCCAGCTCGACCGCCTTGGGGTGCGCGTACGACCAGAGCGGGAAGAACGCCAGCTCCTGGGCCTGCTTGGCGGCGGCCTCGGCCAACTCGCTGCGGCCGTGTCCCGCCTGGACCACGAAGAGCCCGGCGAGGCCGTCGAGGTAGCGCTTGCCGTGCACGTCGTAGATGTAGGAGCCCTCACCCCTCACGATCATCGGCACCTCGGCACCCTCATACGAGCTGTGCCGGGTGAAGTGCATCCACAGGTTGTCCTGCGCGGCCTTCATGAGTGAGGTCACGTCGGTGTTTTCAGGGTGCTTCATCACGATCTTCCCTCGTTTAGCTGAGCTCTCAACAGTCTGCCTGCCAGAACCGCTCTTGCCAAGTGAAAACGTGGTATTGAAGTGTTTGGAGCGTCGAAATCCGCAAAACATATATGCAACAACGACGAAATCCGTCATCGGGCGATGGTGGCTGACAACGGCGCCCGAATCTTACCCAACCCCCTGTTCCACTTGGCGGAACCCTGGCGCGCCGACGCCACGTGCGAGCGCCTCCGCGTCGGCGGCTGTGATCCAATAGGTAGGACGGACCAGATATTCAGATGCGAGGGAAAGTCGTGACTCCTGACGAGATCGAGAACGCCGTCACCGCCGGCCTGCCCCAGGCGATCGCGGACCTCAAGAGGCTCGTCGCCATCCCCTCCGTGGCCTTCCCCGGCCACCCGGAGGAGCCCGTGCACGCGGCCGCCGCGCTGACCGAGGAACTACTGCGGAGCACCGGCCTGCCCCGCGTCCAGCAGATCCCCGTCGAGGGGAGCTTCCCCGCCGTCTACGCCGAGGCCCCCGCTCCGCCCGGCGCGCCGACCGTCCTGTTGTACGCGCACTACGACGTGCAGCCCACGGGTGACCTCGCGCTCTGGCGCACCCCGCCCTTCGAGCCGACGGAGATCGATGGCGCGATCCACGGTCGCGGCGCGGCCGATGACAAGTCGGGTGTCATCTCCCATGTCGCGGCGCTCCGCACCTTCCAGGGCCGCTTCCCGGTCGGCGTCAAGGTCATCATCGAGGGCCAGGAGGAGTACGCCGGCGAGCGCCTGGAGTCCTTCGTCGAGCGCAACCCCGAACTGTTCCGCGCCGACGCGATCGTGGTCGCCGACACCGGTAACCCCCGGGTGGGCGATCCGTCGGTGACGACCTCGCTGCGCGGTATGGGCGCCTTCACCATCGAGGTGCGCACCCTCAAGGAGTCGTTGCACAGCGGCTCGTTCGGCGGCGCCGCCCCGGATGCCCTCGCGGCGCTGATCCGGATGCTCGCCGCCCTGCACGACGACCACGGCGACATCCGCGTCCCCGGCCTGCCACGCGGCAGCTTCCTCGGCTCCGGCCCGTCGGAGGAGGACTTCCGGTCCACCGCGGGCGTGCTCGACGGCGTCTCCACCATCGGCTCGGGCTCGCTGGCCGACCGCCTGTGGGCCTCGTACGCGATCACGGTCACCGGCCTGGACGTGCCGCCGGTCTCCGGCGCCGTCAACGCGGTCCAGGCTGTCGCCAGGGCCCGGGTGACGGTACGGGTGCCCCCGGCCGGCGACCCGAAGACGACGATCGAGGCGGTCGTCGACTTCCTGCGGCAGGTCGCGCCCTGGGGCGTCCAGGTGGACGTCGGCGACTACACCATGGGCTCCGGCTACCTCGCCGACACCGGTGGCGCGGCCCGCTCCGCACTGAACCGGGCCATGGAACGCGCCTTCGGCCGCCCGCCGCGCGACGTCGGCGCCGGCGGCTCGATCCCGCTCGTCTCCACCTTCGCCAGGCAGTTCCCCGCCGCCGCGATCCTGCTCTTCGGCGCCGAGGACGACGACGCGGCGATCCACGCCCCCAACGAGCGGGTGAACATCGAGGAACTCCGCCGCACCGCCACCGCCGAGGCGCTCTTCCTCCAGGAGTACGGCTCCGCGACGGCCTGATCGCCGAAGACCCCGGCACGGCGCCCACGGGTGCGTGCCGGGGTCTCCGGGCGATCCGGAGGGGCGCCGCGCTCGGCCTGTTCGACGGGGTGAACGACCTGGACGGGGCGCTATCCGTTCGCGAGCGGATGCCCTGCCTCCTGCGGTGGCGGTGCTGCGCGGCCGGCTGTCCGGCTGAGTCCCGTCTTCTCCGGCTTTCCGAGGGCGCTACCGTCCGGCGAAAAATCGCCATTGGTCGTACGATCACCTCGTGGTCTACTCCCCCGCAAGACCCCGCCGGCGTGTCCTGCCGTACCTGCTCGCCGTGGTGCTCGCCATCGCTCTGATCGCCGGGCTGCGCTGGTACTTCAGCGGTGGCCCGGGGGACGAGCCGAACGGGCCCAGCGCCTGTTCCGGCGAGTCGACGCAGATCAGGGTGGCGTCCTCGCAGGACAAGATCTGGATCCTGCGCGAGGTCGCGAAGGACTACAGCGGCCGTACCGTGGCCGGGCGCTGCGCCGACGTGGTCATCGACGAGGCCAACTCCGGCACCGCGATGCGGGCGCTGGCCAAGGGGTGGGACGAGAAGACCGACGGCAGCCGGCCGGACGTCTGGTCCCCCGCCGCGTCGGCGTGGGTGACGCTGCTGCGCCAGCAGGCCTCCAACACCGACGGCACCGTACCCGTCGCCGACGGCAAACCGAGCCCGATCGTCACCGCGCCCCTGGTCTTCGCGATGCCCAAGCCGATGGCCCAGGCGCTGGGCTGGCCCGGCAAGGCGATCGGCTGGTCGGAGCTGGCCGAGCTGGCGGCCGCCCCGCAGGGGTGGGCGAAGTACGGCCACCCCGAGTGGGGCCGGTTCAAGCTGGGCAAGACCAACCCCAACTTCTCCACCAGCGGCCTGAACGCCACCATCGGCGCCTACTTCGCCGCCACCGGCACCACCTCGGACCTGACGGCCCGTGACGTGGCCGACCCGAAGACCCGGCGCTTCGTCCAGGGGGTGGAGCAGTCGATCGTGCACTACGGCGACATCTCCATGACGTTCCTGGGCAACCTGCTGCGCGCGGACGACCGGGGCGAGTCGATGGCCTACATCTCCGCGATCACCGTCGAGGAGAACTCGGTCACCGACTACAACCGGGGCAACCCCTCGGGCAACCCGGCCACCCTGGGCCGGCACGCCCCGCCGCGCACCCCGCTGGTAGCGGTCAACCCCAAGGAGGGCACGCTCTACTCCGACCACCCCTACGTGCCGCTGACCTGGATGGACGCGGCCAAGAAGGCGGTCGCCGACGACTTTTTGACCTACCTGCACAGCCCCGAGGCGCAGGCGAAGTTCCAGGCGTACGGCTACCGCTCCTTCGAGGGCAAGCCCGGCCCGCAGGCCACCGAGCAGAACGGCGTCATACCCGACGCCAAGATCACCACGCTGAGCCCACCCACCCCTGTCGTCCTGGACAAGGTCCTGCAGAGCTGGTCGGAGCTGCGCAAGAGGGCCAACGTGCTGATCGTGGTGGACAAGTCCGGCTCGATGGAGGAGGAGGCGTCCGGCACCGGCGAGACCCGCCTGGAACTGGCCAAGAAGGCGGCGATCAACGCGCTGCCCCAGTTCCGGGGGGATGACAAGGTCGGCCTGTGGGCCTTCTCCACCGCGCAGGACGGCGAGAAGGACTATCTGGAACTGGTCCCGATCGACAGGGTGTCGAGGATCGGTGGCGCTCTCCGCGACCAGTTGAACGGGCTGACCGCCGGGGGTGGAACCGGGCTGTACGACACCACGCTGGCGGCCGTCGAACGGATGCGCGGCGCCAAGGACGAGGGGGCGATCAACGCGGTGGTCTTCCTCACCGACGGCAAGAACGAGAAGAACGGCGGCAGTGATCTGGACAACCTGCTCGGCAGGCTCAACCCGGAGGTGCGGCTGTTCACCATCGGATACGGCGAGGGCGCGGATCAGGGGGTGCTCAAGCGGATCGCCGAGGCCACCGACGGGGCCGCCTACGACTCGTCCCGGGCGGACACCATCGACCAGGTCTTCACCAGCGTGATCTCCAACTTCTGACCGCTACGACTTCTCGAAGACCTCTGGGCGTGGAGGCCTCCGGGCGTGGAGAACGAAGACTTTTGACCGTGGAGAACTCCGAAGGCGGTTCATTCGTCGGACAAGTACAGATATCCCCCGGGAGGCAGGGTTGTACCAGCAGCCGCAGCGACGGCGTAGGAACTTCGCCCCGTTCATCGTCGCGATCATTCTCGCCGGAGCTCTGATCGTCGCCCTGCGGATCTTCGTCGGCGCGAACGAACCCGGAGGGTCGGGCGCGTCGGAGGCCGGCGAGCAGCCCAAGGCGTGCGACGACGGCGTCACCCTGACCGTCGCCGCCTCGTCGGAGAAGGCCGAGCTGCTCAGGAAGATCGCCTCCGGCTACAGCGGCAGGACCGTGGAAGGGCGCTGCGCCGACGTCGTCATCGAGACCAAGGCGAGCGGCGGCGCGCTGCAGGCCCTGGCCAGGGGCTGGGACGAGCGGCAGGACGGCCCCCGCCCCGACGTGTGGTCACCCGCCAGCAGCGGCTGGGTCACCCTGCTCCAGCAGCGCGTCGCGGGAAAGGACGCCGGCTCCCTGGTCGCCGCCGAGAACCCGTCGATCGCCAAGACGCCCCTGGTCGTGGCGATGCCCATGCCGATGGCCCAGGCGCTGGGCTGGCCGGGCAAGAAGCTCGGCTGGTCGGACCTGCTCGCCGTGTCGGCCGGGTCGTGGGCGAAGTACGGCCACCCCGAGTGGGGCCGGTTCAAGCTGGGCAAGACCAACCCCAACTTCTCCACCAGCGGCCTGAACGCCACGGTCGGCGCCTACTTCGCGGCGACCGGCCTGTCCGGCGACCTGTCGGAGAAGAACGTGGCCGACGCCAAGACCAGGGACTTCGTACGGGACGTGGAGCGTTCGATCGTGCACTACGGCGACACGACGCTGACGTTCCTGTCCAACCTCCAGCGGGCCGACGACGCGGGCGCGGGCCTGAGCTACATCTCCGCGGTGGCGGTGGAGGAGAAGTCGGTCTGGGACTACAACCAGGGCAACCCGACCGGTGACCCCGCGACGCTGGGCAAGCACGCCAAGCCCAAGGTGCCGCTGGTGGCGATCTATCCCAAGGAGGGCACGCTCTACTCCGACAACCCGTACGCGGTGCTGACCGCCTCGTGGGTCGACGACGCCAAGCGGGCGGTGGCGGCCGACTTCCTGGCGCACCTGCAGGCCCCCGAGCAGCAGGCGCGGTTCGCCGAGTTCGCCTTCCGCTCCTACGACGGCAAGGCGGGCAAGCTGATCACCCAGGCGAACGGGCTGCTGCCCGCCGAGCCGAAGACGACCCTCAGCCCGCCCGCGCCGAACGTGCTCGACAAGGTGCTCACCAGCTGGGCCGACCTGCGCAAGCCCGCGAACGTCCTCATGGTCATCGACGTCTCCGGCTCGATGGGCGCCACCGTGCCCGGTACCGGCAAGAGCAAGCTCGACCTGGCCAAGCAGGCCGCGATCAACGCGCTGCCCCAGTTCGCCTCGCACGACAAGGTCGGGCTGTGGATGTTCTCCACCAAGCGTGACGGCGACAAGGACCACCTGGAGCTGGCCTCGCTCTCCGCCGTCGACGACGCCCAGCGCAAGAAGCTGCGCGCCAGGCTTGAGGGCCTGACCCCCGACGGCGGCACCGGCCTGTACGACACCGCCCTCGCCGCCCACGAGCGGGTACGGAAGCTGCGGAGCGGTGACGCGATCAACGCGGTGGTCTTCCTGACCGACGGCAAGAACGAGGACCCCGACAGCCTCTCCCTGGAGAACCTGCTGCCTGAACTGCGCACCGAACCCGGCCAGGAGACGGTACGGATGTTCACCATCGCCTACGGCCAGGACGCCGACCTCGACGTGCTGCGCAAGATCTCCGAGGCGACCAGCGCCGCCGCGTACGACTCTCGCAAACCTGGAAGTATCGACCAGGTGTTCACCGCAGTGGTATCCAACTTCTGATGGCACGCTTCGTCGACGAACTCAAGGACCCATGGGGCCTGCTGCTGGCCGCGACCGCCGGCGGCGCCGCGTGGGCCGTCAGCGTGCACCCGGTCGCCGCCGGATTCGTCGGCGTCGTCGTCTGGCTGGCCAAGGCCGGGATCTCGGCGTTACCGGAGCGCGGGAGCCGCGACCGGCCCGCCGTCACCCCCGGCAGCCAGGAGGAGTACTGGCTGAGACGGGCGGGATCCGCCGCCTACGGCTTCGCCGAGCTGAGCGCCTCGATGGGGCAGGGCCCGCTGGCCGAGCGGATCGCGCTGATGCGCCCCCAGGTGGACGACTCGACGGCCACCCTGGAGCGGCTGGCCGAGCAGGCCTCGCTCACCGGCACCGCGCTGGCCAGGTTCGACCTCGACAAGCTCGGCCACGAGCAGGCCCGGCTGACCCGAGCCCGCGCGGAGGCCAGGAAGGACCTGGTCGCGGACCTCGACCGCGCCCTCGCCTCGCTGGCCTCCCAGCGGGCCGTGGTCGACCGGCTCGCCTCGGCCCGCGAGCAGGTGCTCGCCCGGATGGAGTCGAGCGCCATCAGCATCGAGGAGCTCCTCGCCCGCGTGGTGGAGCTGTCGGCGGTGTCGGCGAACGGCCGGCTGGAGCCGACCCGGGTGCTGGACGAGCTCGCCGACGCCCTCGAAGGAGTCCGCCAGGGCCTCCACGAAACCGAGCAGATCACGCGCGACGCGCTGGATCGATAAGGAGCCCCCCATGTTCAAGGTCATCCGTAGGGCCTGGCGTTACCTGGTCTTCGCCCTCTCCGGACGGCTGGACGAGCTGTCCGACCCCCGCGTCCAGATCGAGCAGGCCATCGCGGAGGCCAAGGAGCAGCACCAGCGGCTGAGCCAGCAGGCCGCCTCGGTCATCGGCAACGAGCGCGAGATGGAGATGAAGCTCGCCCGCTCGATGGAGGAGACCGGGAAGCTCCAGGCCAACGCCCGCCAGGCCCTCCTGCTGGCCGAGCAGGCGCGGGCCGCGGGCGACGAGCGCAAGGCCCTGTCGTACGAGGACTCGGCCCGCGCCTTCGCCTCCCGCCTGGTGGCGGCCGAGGCCGCGCAGCAGGAGTCGCAGCTGACGTACGAGCGGGCCAGGCAGTTCTCCGCCCAGGCGCGCGCCGCGGTCGAGAACAACGCGATGGCCCTGCAGAAGAAGATCGCCGAGCGGATGCGGCTGCTCTCCCAGCTCGACCAGGCCAAGGTCCAGGAGGAGCTCAACAAGGCCATGGGTGATCTGTCCGGGCTCACCCCCGCCGGTGAGACGCCCACCCTGGACCAGGTCCGCGACAAGATCGAGAAGCGCTACGCCCGCGCACTCGGCGAGGCCGAGCTGACCTCGGGCTCCGTCGAGGCCCGCATGATCGAGGTCGAGCGCGCCGCCATCGACGTCGAGGGCGCGGCCCGCCTGGAGGCCATCAGGGAGAGCCTGAACACCGACAGGAAGCCCGAGATCGGGAAGTAGACGGACACTCCCAGGTGACAGTCACGGACACGCTCGGGGGCACTCTCGCCGGACCGGCCTCGCGACGAACGTACGATCAGGGCGGGGGTGCCCGCTCGACGGAGTCACGATCGCGGACCTGCTCCCGGCGTGGTTCAGCGAACGGGCAGGTCGTAGACGCGCCGCACGCTGGTGGGGGCGGCGCTGAGGTCGGCCCCGTAGATGTGCAGCGAGACGGCCGTCTCGTCCCCCGTGTTGTGGACGCGGTGGATGTCGCCGGGCGGGGCGAAACCACTGACCTCTCCGGTCCGGTTGGCGGTCCTGCCGATCTCGGTCAGGTGGTCGCCGTGGTCGCGGTAGAGGGTCTCGTACTCGACACCCCGCAGCACGCCGAACACGCACCAGGCGATGTGGTCGTGGATCGCGGTCTGCTGACCGGGCCGCCAGACCACGGCCACGATCGAGAAGCTCTCCTCGGCGTGGAGGGTGTGGCCGACGTAGCCGTCGGGGTCGCCGAGACGCTCCTCCTCGGTGAGAATCTCGGGGGACGGCAGCCGTTCACGCAGCAGGTCGGCCACCGCGAAGGCGGTCGCCCGGGGGTCGGCGGACGGATCGACGAGTGCCCTGACCCCCTCGACGATCTCGGCCAGGCCCGGACGGGTGCGCGTCAACGTCTTCATGGCCCCAGGATGCGCTTGGGGGATACATAACGTCTAATGCCCATTTTCCCGTTCATTCATCGATAAAGTTAATACATGCTCGATATCGTGCGGCTTCGTGTCCTCGCCGCGGTGGCCCGGCACGGCTCGGTGACCGCGGCGGCCAGGGAACTGCACTACTCCCAGCCCTCAGTCAGCCACCACCTCGCGAAGCTCGAAGCCGAGACCGGGGCCAAGCTGATCCAGCGGGTCGGCCGGGGCATCCGGCTGACCGAGGCGGGCCGTCTGCTGGCCGAGCGGGCCACCGAGATCATCGGCCGCCTCGACTCCGCGGCCGCCGAGTTGTCGGCGCACGTGGGCCTGCGCGCCGGGCGGGTCAGGCTGGCCGCCTTCCCCTCCGCCCTGGGCACGTTCGTGCCGCAGGCCGCCGCCGCCCTCGCCAGGGAGCACCCCGGCCTGGAGCTGCGACTGACCGAGACCGAGCCTCCTGACGCGCTGCGCATGCTCCGGGCGGGCTACGTGGACGTGGCGGTCATCTTCCGCTTCGAAGGCACCGACCCCGAGGAGGACGGGATCCGCCTGCTGCACCTGCTGGACGACACCAGCTACCTGGTCACCTCCGGCCAGAGCGACGGCAGTGGCGATCTGGCCTCGCACCGCGACTCCCGGTGGATCGGCGGCTGCGACCGGTGCCGCAGCCACCTGCTGGAACTGTGCGCCAGGGCGGGCTTCGAGCCGGAGATCGCCTTCACGACCGACGACGCCGTCGCGGTCCAGGCCCTGGTCGCCGCCGGGATCGGGGTGACCGCCCTGCCGAGGCTCGCCCTGCAGGCCCACCGGCACCCGGGGGTCACCGTGATCGAACTGCCCGGCTCGACCCGCCGCGTCTACGCCGCCACCTATGGCGAGCCCCCCGACCCGCCGGCCACCGCCGCCCTGCTGGCCACCCTGACCTCGGTGACCCGCCCGTAGGGAGACCGACCTGGTGGGGGCCCGCCTCCGCGGTATCGGCACCCGGCGGAAACCCGTTGGTCACCGGGCATCGGGCGAGCCTAGGATCTCGACATGCCTGATCTGACAATGGTCGCCCTCTTTGTGGCGGCTACCCTCGCCCTGCTGCTCGTGCCGGGGCCCGCGGTGCTCTATATCGTGACCCGCAGCATCGCCCAGGGCCGGAGCGCCGGGCTGGTGTCGGTGCTGGGGATCCACCTCGGTTCCCTGGTCCACGTGGCCGCCGCGGCCCTGGGCATCAGCGCCCTGCTGGCCGCCTCGGCGACCGCGTTCGCGGTGGTCAAGTATCTGGGCGTGGCCTACCTGGTCTGGCTGGGCGTCCGCAAGCTGATGACCCGTCCCGACCCGGACGGGGTGGCCGAGCCGCCGGTCGCGACGAGAAGCAGGATCTTCTGGGAGGGCTTCGTGGTCAACGTGCTCAACCCGAAGACCGCGATCTTCTTCCTCGCCTTCCTCCCCCAGTTCACCGATCCGGCCGCCGGCCCGATCGCCCCGCAGATCGTGCTCCTCGGCCTGATCTGGATCGCCCTCGGCATGGCCAGTGACGGTGCCTACGCCCTGCTCTCCTCGGCCATGGCCGGTCGCCTGCGCCGCTCGGCCCGCGCCCGCCGCCGCCTCGACGTCACCAGCGGCCTGGTCTACCTCGGCCTGGGCGCCGTGGCCGCGTTCACCGGCGAGAGCGCCGCGGCAAAGGCCTGAGCCCTCGTCCCGCCCTCCAGAGGGCGGGAGACTCAGCGGAAGCGGTAGGTCGTGGTGGAGGTGAACTCCTCGCCGGGGCGCAGGACCGTGGAGGGGAAGTGGTCCTGGTTGGGCGAGTCGGGGAAGTGCTGGGTCTCCAGGCAGAGGCCGGCGTGCCTGCCGTACGCGGTGGCGATGCCGTCCAGCATGTTGCCGGAGTAGAACTGCACGCCGGGCTCGGTGGTGGAGACCTCCATGACGCGCCCGCTGACCGGTTCGCCGACCTCGATGCCGCCGCGCAGCACGTAGCAGTGGTCGTAGCCACCCCCCAGCAGCGGATCGTCGATCCTGTCGCCGATCTCCCGCGGGGTCGTGAAGTCGAACGGGGTGCCCGCCACCGGGGCCAGCTCACCGGTCGGAATCTTGGTGGAGTCGACGGGGAGATAGCGGTCGGCGTCGATCCGGATCACGTGCTTGAGGATGTCGCCGCCCCCGGCGAGGTTGAAGTAGGAGTGGTTGGTCAGGTTCAGCACCGTCGGCGCGTCGGTGAACGCGCGGTAGTCCAGCCTTAGCGCGTCCTCGGTCAGCGTGTAGGTGAGCGAGACGGTCAGCATGCCCGGATAGCCCTCCTCACCGTTGAGGCTGACATATTCCAGCGTGATGGCCGAGGTGGAGACCTCGGTCACCCGCCACACCCGGTTGGAGAAGCCGCCGGGGCCGCCGTGCAGGCTGTTGGGGTCGTTGTTGACCGGCAGTTCGTGGTCACGGCCGTCGAGGGTGAAACGCCCGTTCGCGATGCGGTTTCCGTACCGGCCGACCACGGCGCCGAAGTAGCGGCTGCGCGTCAGGTAGTCGTCGAGACCGGTGTAGCCGAGGACCACGTCGACGCCGTGGACCTCCAGCGACTGCAGGATCGCCCCGTAGCTGAGGATCGAGGCGCGCATCGGCCCGTTCGACAGCACGTGCCGCTCGACGTGCTCCCCCGTCGGGGTGATTCCGAAGTTCATCAAAAAACCTCCAGCGTGGAGACCTGGAGCCTCAGCCCCGAGGGAAAAGCGCGGCACGGTCTGTGGATTCGCGGACGACCAGGTGGGTGTCGAGAGTCGCCAGGGTGGGGGTGGCGCCCTCGTCGAAGGACTGCAGCAGCAGGTCCACCGCCATCCGCCCGGCGGCGGCCGTGGGCATGGCCACGCTGGTCAGCTTGGGCCGGTTCAGCCGCCCGGCCACTATGTCGTCGACGCCGACCACGCTGATGTCATCGGGGACGCGCACGCCCCGTTCGTACAGCCCCTCGATGAGCCCGATGGCCACCAGGTCGTTGTAGGCGAGCACGCCGGTCACGCCCGAGGCGATCACCTCCTCGGCGACGGCGAGGCCGCCCCGCTCGGTGGGCGCGTTCGGGCCGAGGATCACCAGCTCGACGCCGTCCATCGCGGTCGCCGCGGCACGCATCTCACCGCTGGTCCACGAGCCGCTCGGCCCGGACAGCAGGGCGATCCTGCGGTGGCCGAGCCCGGTCAGGTGCTCGATGGCGAGGCGGGCGCCCTGGCCCACGTCCATCAGTATCGTCGGCATGCCCTTCACCCTCCGGTTGACCACCACGAACGGCACCTCGGCGTGGAGACGCTCTATGACCCGGTTGGAGAGCCGCGGGCTGCAGAGCAGGACCCCGTCCACCTGCTTGGCGAGGGTCTGGATCAGCTCCTCCTCGACCTGCGGATCCTCATCGGTGTCGGCGACGAACACGTGGTAGTCGCGGGCTCTGGCCTGCGCCTGGGCGGCCTTGATCAGCGGCGGGAAGAACGGGTTGGAGATATCTGCGACGATGAGGCCGATGTTGTGGGTCCTGCCGGTGGTGAGTGCCCGCGCGGCGCGGTTGGGCCGGTAGCCGAGGTCCTCGGCGACGGCGAGCACGCGGTTGCGGGTCTCGGCGTTCACCAGGTGCGGCGCCGAGAAAGTGCGGGACACCGTCGAGACGTGCACTCCCGACGCCCGCGCCACATCTCTGATCGTCGCTGCCACCGCACTCCTCCGTCATGGCCCTTCACCGGCCCCTGAGCACATTAGTGCAAGCGGTTGCGTAACTGTCAACGCCGGAACCGGACCGGGATCGAGCCCCGCAGCAGGGCACCCGGGGCCATGAAAGTTGCAAATAACGAAAAATCCGCAGATAAGCGGTGGTTTACAAAATTGGGCCCTTGACGTTGCCGGGATATGTCCGCCATGTTTCATGCAACCGGTTGCAGCCCCTGACGCCGACTCGGAAGGAGTTGCCGGCGATGGCAATCACCACGGCGAATCCCCGGATACGCCGCCGCCTGGGCCGCGCGGCCAGGACCCCCTACCTGCTGATCGCCCCCGCGGTGATCGCGATGCTCGGCTTCCTCGTCTACCCGATGGCCAGCGTCGTCTACTACAGCCTGCAGACCTACAACGTCACCAAACCCTGGGACAACGGCTTCGCCGGCCTCGACAACTTCCGCAGGCTGCTGTTCGAGGACCCGCTGTTCTGGCAGAGCCTCGGCTTCAGCCTCAAGTGGGTCGGCGTCGAGGTGTTCCTGCAACTGGTGTTCGGGCTGGTCCTGGCGCTGATCGTGAACGAGACCTTCGTCGGCCGTGGCCTGGCCCGGGCGACCGTGTTCTCCCCGTGGGCGGTCTCCGGGGTGCTGACCACCGGCATCTGGATCCTGCTCTACAACCCGACGACCGGCGTCTCCCGCTACCTCGCCGACCTCGGCCTCATGCAGTACGGCGCCGCGCCGCTGGCCAACCCCGACACCGTCTTCTGGGCGGCCGTGCTCGCCGAGCTCTGGCGCGGAGTGCCGTTCTTCGCGATCCTGCTCCTGGCCGACCTGCAGAGCATCTCCAAAGAGCTCTACGAGGCGGCCTCGGTGGACGGCGCCTCACGGATGCGGCGGTTCGTCCACATCACGCTGCCGCACCTCAAGGACGCGATCATCCTGTCCACGCTGCTGCGCTGCGTGTGGGAGTTCAACAACGTCGACCTGCTCTACACGCTGACCGGCGGCGGCCCGGCGCACGCGACCACCACACTGCCGCTGTACGTGGCGGCCAAGGCGGTGCAGTCCCACGACTTCGGGTACGGCTCGGCGCTGACCACCGCCGCCTTCCTGATCCTGACCTTCTTCTCGATCGCCTACCTGCGGCTGAGCAAGTTCGGAGCGAAGTCATGACACTCCAGACGGCCGAACGGCCGCGCCTGGCCCCGTCCGCGCTCGCGCCGCGTACCGGCCGCAAGGAGAAGGGGAAGGCCGGCCGGTGGGAGATCTGGGTCCCCCTCGGGCTCTACCTGCTGTTCACACTGGTCCCCTTCTACTGGATGCTGGTCTTCGCGTTCCGGCCCAGGGGATCGACCTCGCTGCTGCCCTGGCCGATCACGTTCGACAACTTCGCGACGGTCTGGAACGACCTGAGCTTCGCGGTCTTCTTCAAGAACAGCCTGATGGTGGGCGTCGCCTCCCTGGTCATGACGACCGTGGTCGCGCTGGCCGGCGGCTACGCCCTGGCCAGGTACGAGTTCCGCGGCCGGAAGCTGTTCATGGTCGGGATGCTCTGCACCCAGTTCATCCCCGGCGCGATGATGCTGATCCCGCTCTTCGAGATCTTCCGGGTCCTCGGCCTGGTCAACTCGCTCTGGAGCCTGGTGATCGCCGAGACGGTCTTCCAGCTGCCGCTCTCCCTCATCCTGATCAGCGGCTTCATCAGGAACGTCCCGGTGGAGCTGGAGCAGGCCGCCTGGGTGGACGGCTGCGGCCGACTGCGCGGCTTCTTCGCCGTGGTGCTGCCGCTGCTGCGCCCCGCCCTGGTCGCGGTCGGCTCGTTCGCCTTCATCCACAGCTGGAACAACTTCCTGTTCGCGCTGATGTTCGTCAGCGAGCAGGAGAAGTTCACGGTGCCCGTCGGCCTCGCGTACACCCTGGGCGAGTTCAGCGTGGACTTCGGCGCCCTGGCCGCGGGCGGCGTCGTCGCCGCCGTACCGGTGGTGCTGGTCTTCGCGGTGATCCAGCGCTACCTGGTACAGGGCATGTCCGCCGGGGCGGTGAAGGGATGAGTCCCCTGGCGGCGAATCCCCTGTCGACTAAGGAACGGTGAGCGACCGATGACACGAACTCTCGTCACCGGGAGCGCCGGGCGGCTGGGCCGGAGCGTGGTCACCGCGCTGGCCGACGCCGGACACGAGGTGATCGGCGTGGACACCGCGCCGGGCACCCCCTCGGCGGCCGCCACGGTGCTCCCCGCCGACCTGACGGACCTGGGTGAGTCCTTCGAGGTGATGGCCAGGTTCCGGCCGGACGCCGTGGTGCACCTGGCCGCGATCGCCACCCCGTTCAGCAGGACCGACGCCTTCACCTACCGGGTCAACACCCAGCTGGCGTTCAACGTCTGCGAGGCGGCCGCCGGGGTCGGGGTCGAGCGGATCGTGGTCGCCAGCAGCCCCACGGTCATCGGGTACGGCACGGACCGCTGGGTGCCCTCCTACCTGCCGCTCGACGAGGACCATCCGGTCGCGCCGTGGAACGCCTACAGCCTGTCCAAGCTGGTCGCCGAGCAGGTGATGGCCACGTTCGCGCGCAGTTCGAAGGCGAGGTTCGCGGCCGTGCGGCCCTGCTTCGTCGTCGCCCCGGAGGAGTGGGCGGGCGCGCCCACCCAGTCGGGGCACACGATCGCCGAACGGCTGGACCGGCCGGAGATCGCGGGGACGTCGCTGTTCAACTACATCGACGCCCGTGACGCCTCCGACATGGTGCTGACCCTGCTGGACAGGCTGCCCGAACTGCCGAGCGGCGAGGTGTTCTTCGCGGGCGCGGCCGACGCGCTGGCCCGCGAGCCGCTGGCCGAACTCCTCCCCCGCGTCAACCCCGCGACCGCCGGACTCGCGGAGAAACTGACCGGCTCGACGCCTGCCTTCTCCTCGGCCAAGGCCGGGCGACTGCTCGGCTGGCAGGCGAAGCGGAGCTGGCGCACCGAGATTGGAGCCCTGTGATGAACCTCAGCGGAGTGCTGTTCTTTCCCGTCACCCCGTTCCGCGCCGACGGCTCGGTGGCCGGTGACGTACTGGCCGAGCATGTGGGGCGCGGGCTGGAGCACGGTCCCGGCGGGGTCTTCGTGGCCTGCGGAACCGGCGAGTTCTCCGCGCTCTCGGAGGCGGAGCACGCCGAGGCGGTGCGGGTCGCGGCCGAGACCGTGAACGGCCGGGTGCCGGTGCTGGCGGGAGCGGGAGGGCCGATCGGCACCGCGCTCGCCCAGGCCAGGGCGGCCAGGGACGCGGGCGCCGACGGGCTGCTGCTCATGCCGCCCTACCTGGTGAACGGTACGCGCGAGGGCTACTCGGCGTACGTCTCGGCGGTCGCCGGGGTGCTGCCCACGATCATCTACCAGCGCGGCTCGGTGGTACTGGCCCCCGAGCAGGCGGTCGAGCTGTCCCGGATCCCCGGTGTGATCGGGATCAAGGACGGCGTCGGCGACATCGACCGCATGCAGCGGACGGTGCTGGCGGTGCGGGAGGAACGGCCCGGCTTCCTGTTCTTCAACGGCCTGCCGACGGCCGAGCTGACCATGCCGGCCTACCGCGGCATCGGGGTGGAGCTGTACTCCAGCGCGGTCTTCTGCTTCGCCCCCGAGATCGCCACCGCCTATCTGGGCGGCGACGAGCGGCTGATCAGGGAGTTCTACGCCCCCCTGGTCCGGCTCCGCGACCGGGTTCCCGGTTACGCGGTCTCGCTGGTCAAGGCCGGGGTACGGCACCGCGGCCTGGATGTCGGCGGGGTACGACCGCCGCTGGTCGACCCCTCTGCCGAGCACGTGGCGGAGCTCGCCGGGCTGATCAAGTCCGGCCTGGCCCTGATCGGGCGGTGAGCGGCCGATGACCGCGCGGCCAGTGATCACCTCCCTGGAGGCGACGCTGCGGACCGTGGCGCTGCCGCGGCCGTGGGGTGCCGACGTGCCCGCCAACCACGTGGTCGTCGTACGGCTGACGCTGGCCGACGGACGGAGCGGGACCGGGTTCTCCTGGACCCCGCAGATCGGGGCCCGGGCGGTACGGGCCCTGCTGGACGGCGAGATCGGCGAGGCCGTCGTCGGCCTGGAGCCGCACCCGGAGGTCGTCTGGGACCGGCTCTGGCGGCACCTGCGCGAGGCGGGCGGCGGCGGGCTCACCACGATCGCGATGGCCGGGGTCGACCTGGCGCTGTGGGACCTGCGCTGCGGCGAGGCGGGACTGGTCGACACGCTCGGGCGGCGCCGTGACAGCGTGCCGGTGTACGGCAGCGGCGTGAACCTGCACTACTCGATGGAGGAACTCGTCGCGCAGGCCGGGCGGTGGCGGGCCGCGGGCCACCCGGCGGTCAAGGTCAAGGTGGGCCGCGACTCGCTGGCCGAGGACGTGGCGCGGGTCGCCGCGGTCCGCGAGGTGATCGGGCCGGACACGCTGCTCATGGTGGACGCCAACCAGCGCTGGGACCTGCCTCGGGCCCGGCGGGCGATCGCCGCCCTGGCGGAGTACGGACTGCACTGGGTGGAGGAGCCGCTGCCCGCCGACGACGTGACCGGGCAGGCCCGGCTCCGCTCCTGCGTCGAGGTCCCGATCGCCGTGGGAGAGAGCGCCTACTCCGTCTACGACTTCCGGGACCTGCTCCTCGCCGGGGCCTGCGACGTCCTGCAGCCGAACGTGGTGCGGGTCGGCGGGATCACCCCGCTGCTCAGGATCGCCGAGCTGGCCAGGACGTTCGGGGTGCCCGTCTACCCGCACCTGCTGCCGGAGATCTCCGGGCAGCTCGCCCTGGCCCTGCCGCTGCCGTGCATGACCGAGGAGGTCGAGGACGCCTCCTTCGCGGCGCTCGGCCTGATCGAAGAGCCCTACCCGGTCTCGGTGGAGAAGGGCGAGTTGCGCGCCGGAGACCACCGGGGCCTTGGACTGCGATGGAGGTGACCTGATGGAACCGGTTCGCGTGGTGCTGGCCGGGGCGCACGGGCACGGCTGGTGGCACCTGTCGAACGTGCGGCGGCTGACCGAGGCCGGGCTGGTCGAGCTGGTCGGGGTGTGCGACGTGCGGCCGGCCGACGAGCTGCCCGCCGGGGTGGAGTTCTCCGGCGACCTGGCCGGGCTGATCGGGCGTACCTCCGCCGAGGTGACGATCCTGTGCACGCCCATCCACACCCACGCGGAGCTGGCGGAGCGGGCACTGCGCGCCGGCTCGCACGTGCTGCTGGAGAAGCCACCCGCCGCGACCTACGCCGACTACGAGCGGATCGCCGCGGTGGTCGCCGAGACCGGGCTCGCCTGCCAGGTGGGGTTCCAGAGCCTGGGCTCGGAGGCGATCCCCGCGATCCGGCGGATGGTCGCCGAGGGAGCGATCGGCCGGGTCACCGGGATCGGTGCCGCGGGCGCGTGGGAGCGCCCCTACACCTACTACAGCCGGGTGCCGTGGGCCGGCAGGCGCGAGGTCGGCGGCGTGCCCGTGGTGGACGGCGCCCTCACCAACCCGCTCGCGCACGCGACCGCGACCGCGCTGGCCATCTCCGGGGCGGAGGTGGGACAGGTCGAGGTCGAGCTCTACCGGGCCAACGCGATCGAGGCGGACGACACCTCATCCGTGCGGATGCGGATGGACGACGGGACCGTGGTGACCGTCGCGGTCTCGCTCTGCGCGGATCGGCGGCACGAGCCGTACCTGATCGTGCACGGCGAGGAGGGACGGATCAGGCTGACCTACACCGAGGACCGGGTCGAGTTCGACGGGACCTCGGCCGTACACCCGAGGACCGATCTGCTGGAGAACCTCGTCGCGCACATCCGCGACGGCGCGGAGCTGCTCGTACCGCTGGAGCGGACCCGGGGTTTCATGCGCGTCCTGGAGGCGGTCCGGCTGGCGCCCGAGCCCACCGCCATACCGGACGTGTTCCAGGAGGTCGGTGCGGAGCGCCGGGTGCTGCCCAGGATCGCCGAGGTGACGGCGTCGAGCGCGGAGCGGCTGGCGCTCTACTCGGAACTGCGGGTGCCCTGGAGCGGGCGCCTCCGCCGTACGGAGGGAGTCACCGCGGGACGGACGGTTCCCGGCCTGGGCGACGGGGCGCGGCAACCGCTCCGGGGCGACGCCTTGCGGCCGGTGCTCGTGGCGCACGGGCGACAGGTCGCCGAGTACGTCGTGGCGCCGGAGCTGCCGCCGACGTCGTCGCCCCGGCCGTACCTGCACCCGGTGCGCACCCTCGGCGGTACGACCGTGACCGAGGTCGCGCCAGAAGACCACGTGCACCACCTGGGAGTGAGCATCGCGATCTCCGACCTGGGCGGGGGCAACTTCTGGGGCGGGCGCACCTACGTCCGCGACGCCGGTCCCACCTGGCTCGGCGACCACGGCACGCAGCGGCATCTCGGATTCTCCTGGCGCGACTCCTCCGGGTTCGGGGAGTCGCTGGCCTGGGAGGGCCCTGACGGCGTCGAGACGGCCCGCGAGGCGCGGAGCGTGCGGGTGGTGGAGCTGGGCGGTTGCTGGGCGCTCGACATGTCGTTCACGCTGACGAACCTCACCGGCGAGCCGCTGCCCGTCAGGAGTTCGGCCACCAAGGGCCGCGCGGGAGCCGGGTACGGCGGTTTCTTCTGGCGGGCGCCGGGGACGGCCGCCGGCCGCCAGGTCTTCACGGCGGACGCCGAGGGCGAGGACGCGGTGCACGGGTCGACGGCCCCGTGGCTGGCCATGGCCTCGGCGGACTGGACCCTGGTCTTCGTCCAGCGGGACGATCCCTGGTTCGTCCGGGTCGTGGAGTACCCGGGCGCCGGGCCCGCCCTCGCCTGGGACACGCCGCTGCTCATCGAGGGCACCCTGCGGCGAAGGATCGTCACCGTCGTCGCGGACGGGCGGCTGGGCCCCGGCGACGCGGCGGCGCTCGCCGCGGAGGTTGCCTGGTGACGGGCCAGGGGCGAGACGACATCTCACGCGATGTAACCGACCCGGGACAACAGAGCGCCTCGGGCGGAGTTCGGCACCCATACCGTCAAGCAATGTCGGGGGACACGACACAGAGAGGTGGAAGAGCAATGACTTCACGCTCAAAGCGCCTGGCGATCCTGGCCACGGCCTTGACGCTCGGCACCGGGCTTGCCGCGTGCGGCGCGGAGGAGCCGGAGTCCTCCGGCGGGAAGACCACGATCACCTTCTGGGACGACAACGGCGGCCCGGCGCGTACCCCGGTGTGGCAGCACATCATCGCCGAGTTCCAGAAGGCGAACCCGTCCATCGAGGTGAAGTACGTCGGCATCCCGATCGCCCAGACGCAGCAGAAGTATGACACCGCGATCGCCGGAGGCGGCCTGCCCGACGTGGGCGGCGTCTCCACCGCGATGCTGTCGAGCCTGGTGGCGCAGAAGGCGCTGGAGCCGGTGGACGCCCGGATCTCCGGTGGCGCGCTGAACGGCAAGCTGAACGAGCAGGTCGTGAGCACGGTCAAGGGCACCGTGCCCGACGGCAAGACCTACCTGGTTCCGATGTCCACAAATATGGGTGTTTTCTGGTACAGGACCGACTGGTTCAAGGAGGCCGGCCTCAAGACGCCCACGACCTGGAACGACTTCTTCACCGCCACCGGGAAGCTGACCGACACCGCCAGGAACCGCTACGGCTTCACCATCCGCGGCGGGGCGGGCTCGATCGCGCAGATGCTGGAGGTGGTGTACGGCCAGTCCGGCATCACCGAGATCTTCGACGCCTCGGGAAGGTCCACGGTCAACGACCCGAGGAACGTGGCGGCCCTCACGAAGCTGGCCGGGCTGTACAAGAAGGTCACGCCCGAGGCCGACATCAGCAACGACTACACGAAGATGGTCGCCCAGTTCGACGGCGGCAACATCGCGATCATGCAGCACAACCTGGGGTCGTACCAGGACCACGTCAAGACGATCGGCGCGGGCAACGTGGCGGCCATGCCCGTGCCCAAGTCCGACAGCGGCGTCCAGGCGATCCTGTCCAACCCGGTCTCGGGCATCGGCGTGTTCGCCTCCGGCGAGAAGAAGGACGCCGCGTACAAGTTCGCGGAGTTCGCCGCCTCCAAGGAGATGAACAGCTACTGGTCGGAGCAGACCGGCGTGCTCCCGGCCAACACCGACGTCAACGACGAGCCGTGGATCGCGGGGCTGCAGCACATCGCCGCGGCGGTCAAGGTGCTCAACGACCCGGCGACGAAGATCGTGCAGATGCCCTACCACCTGCCGGAGTTCAACGCGATCACCAAGACCGACATGGAGCCGGAGTTCCAGAAGGTCCTGCAGGGTGCCCTGTCCCCCAAGGACTTCCTGGACGCGTTCGCGGCCAAGCTGACGGAGGCCCAGGCGTCGTACAAGCAGCGTAACGGCGGCTGAGCCTGACCATCGGGGGCGGGCGCTCCCATCCCTGACCTGGGCGCGCCCGCCTCCGCCATTCCGGAAGGCTCTCGGGGTTCTCACGGAGCCTCCCCTCCCACCTGACCTGTGGAGGAATCACCATGAAACGAGCCGTCGCGCTCACCACCCTGCTCTCCCTGGCGGTTCTCACCGCCCCGGCCGCATCCGCCGCCGTCTCGGAGACCCCCACCGCCTCGCCCGCCGGACGGAAGGCGGACCTGGGCCGCCAGACCCTGCCCGCGAACGACGGCTGGGCCGCCGAGGGCACCGGAACCACCGGCGGTGCCGCCGCGCCGGCGTCGAACACGCACACCGTGTCCACCCGGGCCCAGCTGGCCGCCGCGCTCGCCGCGCCCTCGCCGAAGATCATTTACGTGAAGGGCACCATCGACACCGACAGGACCTGCGCGGACTACGCGACCGGCGGCTACACGCTGGAGGCCTACCTCGCCGCGTACGACCCCGCGGTGTGGGGCAGGGACACCGAGCCCTCGGGCCCGCTGGAGGACGCGCGGGCCGCCTCGGCCGCCAGGCAGACCACCGACATCAAGCTCAAGGTCGGTTCGAACACCACGATCGTCGGCCTCGGCAAGGACGCGCGCATCCGGGGCGTCAACCTGCACATCGACAAGGCGGACAACGTCATCGTCCGCAACATCGACTTCGAGGACACCGCCGACTGCTTCCCGCAGTGGGACCCGACCGACGGCGACGAGGGCAACTGGAACTCCCTCTACGACAACATCTCGGTGACCGGCTCGACGCACGTGTGGGTGGACCACAACACCTTCACCGACGGCGACAACCCGGACTCGAGCCAGCCGCTGTACTTTGGCAGGCCCTACCAGGTTCACGACGGGCAGCTCGACATCACCAACGGCTCCAACTACGTGACGGCCTCCTGGAACCGGTTCGCCGACCATGACAAGACGATGCTGATCGGCTCGACCAACAACCCGGCGACCGACGCGGGCAAGCTGAAGGTCACCGTCCACCACAACCACTTCGACAACACGCTCCAGCGGCTGCCCCGCGTGCGCTTCGGCCAGGTGCACGTCTACAACAACTACTACGAGATCCCGGACGCCTCGACCTTCGTGTACGCCCTCGGCGTGGGCGTGCAGTCGCAGATCTTCGCCGAGAACAACTTCTTCCGGCTGAGCCGGGCCGTGGCTCCGGCGAACCTCCTCTACAACTGGGGCGGCACCTCCCTCACCGCCAGGGGGAACGTGCTCCGCGTCGGCGGGCCCGTCACCCCCCTCGACCTCGTCGCCGCCTACAACGCCGCCCACGACCCCGGCTTCGGCACGGACGCGGGCTGGACCCCCACCCTGCACACCGCGATCGAACCGGCCCCGGCGGTGCACAAGTCCGTCTCCCGGCACGCGGGCTCGGGCAAGATCGGCTAGGCCCTCACGGACCCCCGCCGACCACGGCGGACCCGGGCGGCTCGTGAGTCATGAGCCGCCCGGGTCCGCCGGCGCGTCAGGCGCGCCCCTCGACGAGGATCCCGTCGACCCGGCGGGGGATGCCGAGGGGGTTGTCGTCACGCAGCTCGGCTGGGAGCAGCTCGGCCGGCCAGTCCTGGTAGGCGGTGGGGACCAGCCACCTGCGGATCGCGGCGGCGCCGACCGAGGTGTGCGCGGCGGCCGTACTCGCGGGCCAGGGGCCGCCGTGGTGCATGGCCCAGCGGACCGCGACACCGGTCGGCCAGCCGTTCCAGATCAGCCGGCCCGCCTTCCTGAGCAGCACCTCGGCGCTCTCCCGCGCCTCGCCGGGGTCGGTGGCGTGGATCGTGGCGGTCAGCGAGCCGTCCAGCCTCTCCAGTACGGCGGGCAGCTCCGCCGCGTCGCCGTAGACCACGACGACGGAGACCGGGCCGAAGCACTCCTCGGCGATGTCGGGCAGGGCGTCGGCGAACGACGCCAGATCGGTGACGAACACCTGCGGCGCCACCGCGAAGGCCCCCTCGCCCGGCTGCCCCTCGGCCAGCGTGGTGAGCTTGCCGAGCCTGGCCAGCCCGTGCAGGAAGCCGCCCCGGATCCGCTCGGTGAGCATCGGCCCGCCCGCGGTCGCGGAGACCGCCTCGGAGATGGAGGTCAGGAGCTCGGTGTCGTCAGGGACGAAGACCAGTCCGGGGTTGGTGCAGAACTGACCGGTGCCGAGGGTCAGCGAGGCGGCGAACCCCTGGGCGAGCCCTTCGCGGTCGGCCGAGGGCAGCACGACGACGGGGTTGACGCTGCCCAGCTCGCCGTAGAACGGGATGGGTTCCGGGCGCTCGGCGATGAGAGCCTGGACGGCCTTGCCCCCGGGGACGGAGCCGGTGAACCCCACGGCCACCACGGAAGGGTGCGTGGCCAGCCGCTTTCCCGCGTCGAGCCCGCGGACCAGGCCCAGGAGTGCCGGATCGGGCAGCGCGCTCTGGATGATCTTCTGCGACAGCTCCGAGGTGCCCGGGTGCCCGTCGTGCGCCTTGACCACCACCGGGCATCCGGCGGCCAGCGCCGAGGCGGTGTCACCGCCCGCGACCGAGAAGGCGAACGGGAAGTTGCTCGCCGCGAAGACACCGGCCACGCCGGGCAGCGGGTGGTTCATCCGCCGCAGGTCGGGGACCGGCGGCTGGGCCGTCGCGTGGTCGATCACTGCCTCCACGTGCCCGCCGTCCCGCAACACCTGGGCGAAGAGCCGGAACTGGCCCGCGGCCCGCCCCACCTCGCCGCGGAGCCGGGTCTCCCCGAGCGCGGTCTCGGCGTCGGCGGCCCGCCAGAGCTCCTCGACGTTCGTCTCCAGCGCCGCCGCGACCGCCTCAAGCACCGGCGCCCGGTCGGCGGAACGCCAGGCGGGTCCCGCCGCGCGGGCGGCTCCGACGACCGCGTCCACCTCGCCGTCCGAGGTCAGCGGGTAGGGGTCCCCGGCGGGCTCGCCGGTCCTGGGGTCAACCGAGTGGATCAACACGAGAGCCTTTCTTCAATGACGCCTGTCACGCCGCGGGGGCGCCCCTCTTACGGTAAGCGCTTTCCCTCGTCGGAGCCACCCAACGCGCGACGGCTTCCAAGACATTCAACGGCACCGACCCCAGTACACCGGACATCCCCCGATTCACGGAAGGGCGGCCTTCGACGGGAGGCCGGTATCCGGCTCTCGTACCGCCACGTGACCCTCGCCGCGCTCAGCCGCGCGCCGCCCTGTTGGCCCCGGCACGAGCGGCGACCTCCGCGGCATAGCGCGACAGGCCGTCACCCTCTCGGAGGAAGAGGCGAGGTACGACCAGTTCACACTCCAGCAGGACGGGGGTTCCCAGATCACCCGGCAGCGCGTCGACACGGGCGAAGAGCAGCTCTCCATAATGCTCGGTGAGTGTGTTCACGACGTGGGTCGCCCAGTCCAGCTCCGCGCGCTTCGGTGTGACAGCGACGATCGTTCCTCCGAAGAGTTCGTGGGCGAACCAGCCGTCGTCGGCGACACGTTTGTGGACGGCATGACTGAAACCACCCCCCAGGAAGATGTAGGAGGTTTCTCCGGCGCTGAGGATTCCAGGCAGGAAGGGCTGTACGCCGATGGTGCGCTCGGCGAGCAGTTCCTCGAACAGCAGCTCCGCCTTCCCGTCGTCGGGCAGCAGGTGATGGTCCTCCCCCCGCCGGTCGGCGACCTTTCCAGTGCTCGCCCGGAATGTTCGCCAGGATCGCGAGGAGACGGCGGGCTTCACCACGACGTCCTCCCAGCCCTCGGCTGCCATCACGTCCGTCAGACTGCCGGGAGTGCCGCGCTGGAGCCATCTGGTCGGCACGGTGGCGATGCCCGCGCTTTCCAGCATCGGAATGTAGACGGACTTGTCGTACCCGCTGGGAATCAGTGTGGACGGGTTGACGAGGACCCCGGGGCCGCTGATTTTCTCGATATGGCGGCCAAGCCCGGAGACCCGTTCGGCGAAGTCGTCGTGCTTCTGGAAGCCGCGGCACATTCTAAGGTTGACCAGGTCAAAGCTCGCCCAGTCGGTACTGTCCATATCGTCCAGATGGACAGGGACCGCGGAGACTCCCCGCTCTTCCAGGGCCTCGGCCACCTCTGGGAATTCATCATGGGTCTGCCCCAGATGCACGTAGGCGACTTTCGTTGTGAGGGGCATGCGAACATTCGCCTTTCGTGAATTTCTGACTTGTCTGGCTTCGAATGAAGGGAAACGCGTGAGGAGGCTGATCCGTCGTTGACTCAGCGGGGGGCGACGCGGACGGCCACGGCCCGGCGATGACGACGGTCAGCCGATTCGCGCTCATGTGCCGTCACCGCCGACGGGCTATTCCGGGTGCACAGCACCGAGCTTCTCCGGCGACGCGAATCTTTTGCGGTGCCGACGTCGTCGCACGGCGGTGTCCGCGGCGTCGACCGCGTATCCAGCGATGATCAGCAGGGCCAGGGCGTGGGTACGCAATTTCAGCACGAGAGAGAATCGCCGCCACGTGCCGATCGGCAACCTGAGACGTGACTCCCTCGCCTTGCCCAGCCGGATCTCCCGCGGTGAGACGTAGTCGGTCGAGGAGACGTCGACGGTCCTCGTCGGCTCGGCCAGCAAAGCGCGCCAGAGGCGGGGGAAAGGGCGGGTCAGCGATATCTGGCAGTACGTTCCAGCGACCCGCTCGCCGTGTTCGACGCGCCAGCGGGCTCGCTCCGCCAAGCCCGCCTGCATGCGTCCCTGCCAGCGACGAACCGATGCGACGGGAAGCCAGCCCCAAATAGGGGCGTTCGAGTAGAACAGCCGGCGCTCACAGAATTTTCGACTGGCGGCCGTCCTGCGATCCTCAAGGGCGCTGTGGCCACCGGTGGCGCTCAACCAGTGACACCAGCGGGTCCTGGCGGTGCCGTTGGACCAGATCACCAGAAGATCGAGCATGTGGGAGAGCAGGAAGAAGCGCGGATCGGCTATCGCCGGGGTGTACTTCTCGCGGACCATGTTCCGGATAATGAGCCAGTCCTGGTATGTGCTTCTGTTGACTCGCCTTATGTATCGGGTGTCCAGGCGGTCTTCCTTGAGATCCCTTTCGATGATGTTCGCCAAATGCCATGAGGTCTGGCACGACTGGCCGATTCCCTGACTGTAGTACGCGTCGATGATCGAGGAGGCGTCACCCACCATCGCATAGCGCCTCGGGTGTATGAACGTGTCGGTCAAATACTGCACGTTGCGATACGACCGGAACTCGAGCAGCGTCTCCTCGGAGAGAACTCCGTCGAAAACAGGGTAGCGGCGGATTATCTCCCAGAATTTATCGCGGGGAGTCTTTCCCGGCGGCTGGCACCTTTGGTCGTACGTGACCCCCACGCTTACGCGTTGCCCGGAGAGGCGGATGATCCAGATCCAGTATCCTTCACCCCACAGGTGCAGGGTGTACAGATCGCGGCGACTCGAAGCCCCGTCCGGGTCTTGATAGCGCCACAGGGGTTCGAACATCTCCTCTTCGAGCCCGGAGAACTGACCCCAGAGAGCCGTCGTCTGGAAGCCGTCGACGAGTTCTCGTTTCTCTGCGACATGATCGAGGGAACGCGCCAGCACCCGGTTCCGGCCGGAACAGTCAACGACCCACCGAGCACGCAGTCGACCGCTCGTGTTCGCTGTGGAATCAGCCCACGAGACCGTGTGGAAGGCACCGTCGGATATGCCCGGGTCGGTAATACGCGCACTGTCCTTGAAATCGATTCCAGGATGGTCGCGCACCACCTTCAAAAGCACGTCCTCGGTTTCCGGACGGCAGATCTGCATATCAACGGTCAACGACCGGAACCACTTCTTGTCGTCGGCCAGCCGGTAGAGATAGTGGTCCTCGTGGCTCTCCGAAGGATGCGATACGGTGTACTCCGACAGCGGCGCGATCACCCACTCCGCCGGAGAGTCGAATTCCTTCTTTCCCTCCATGCCGTAAGTGAACCAAACACCGAGCTTGGTAAAGCACTCCTCGTTGAGGAAGTCGTCCAGCTCGCCGACGGTCCGCGCGAAACCGGTGGAGACAAGAAACGACTCCCCAACCTTGAAGCTCCGCTTCTGGCGAACCACGTCGTCGACTATCGTCACCCGCAGACCTCGCTTGGCGAGACTCAGAGCGTTGAGCAGTCCGATGATCCCCGCTCCCATGATGACGACATCCGTCGCCTCCGAAAGCTCCTCCGTACCGTCCATATCGCTGTAACAGTCCCTTCAACCCGGCGCATTGACTTGCCGAACCTCCCGCAGGCGCGGCCGCCGGCAATCGCAGGAATCCTCGGCACAGTCGTCGGACCTCCTACCATGTCGGCCCGACGCCACAAGCACAGCAAGGTCCGCTTGGAAACGGCTTGAAACAGATTGGGAACGGCACGACCAGGGCGGGTCCACCTGTTTGGACTCATCGCACGGGGCGGGATCAAGTCAGCTGCAAGCGGGCCCGGCGGCTTCGGGCGGGGCCGCCCGTCTCGGATCCAGGCGCGGGGGCGGCGCTCCCCTCACCGGATGGCCGGCCTCCGGCACCTCATCGACGACGCCGCCCAGACCGTCCGCGACCGGTGTTCCGAGAACCGGGGCTCCTCGTGCGGGACGCCCTTGAGCTCGTGGAAACCCGGTATGCCGGCCACCGGCGGCGTCCCGCCCCACAGACGGGCGGCCTGCTCACCCGTGAAGATCACCGGCCACTGGTCCACAGTGCGATGTACGGCCTCCCGAACGCCTCCTGGCCGTACTCCCGCCGCACGGCTGCGCCAAAGCGTTCACGGGTGCCGACCCGATACCCGTGTCGGTCTTCGGCAGCTTTTTGTTTCGGGCCCATTGCCACGCGGTTTGGTAGTGCACCCCGTTCCGGCGAGCCCATTCGGACAGCTTCACGTACTGATAACCCCAGACGAAAACTGAGAGACATTGATTATCTCACCAATAACAGAACGCCCCGGATATTCCGTGAATCACGGAAGCTCAGCCTTCCAGCTGGCGATCAGCGTCCGCTTCCCGATCCTTACCTCCACGTTGTCCTCGGCCGCCCCCAGGGCGGCCCGCAGCGTCTTCGCCTCCTGCCCTCGGTAGACCTGGGACACGATCCACCTGTCAGGCGTGGGCAGGGCCGGCGTGGGCACGTCCCTAGGCCAGGTCACCCGCCGTACCGGGTCGGTGTTCTCATCCTGGTACAGCGTCACCTCAATCGGCGCGGTGAGGTCCAGCTCGCCGGTGGTGCGGACTCGGTCGGTCAGCGCCGAGAGGCGCTGGATGGCGGCGAAGATTCGCTCGTCCTCCACCAGCGGCCCCCCCTCCAGCCGGGTCTCGTGGACCCCGCCGCCGGAATCCACCACGGTGACGACGCTGAAAGGCTGGTCGCTCGCCCCTCCGGTACGGTCGATCGTGCCCTCCCGCCACGCCAGGAGCGCGACGAGCTCGGACCTCAGATCACGCAGCTCGGCCGTGGAGAGCCGGACGACGACCAGTTCCCCGTCCCTCAGCGAGACGGCCCGCCCGTCCTCGCCGACGCGCAGCCTGTCACCTCCGACACACGTCATCGGACCGCAGCTCAAGAACCGGATCACGGGGTCGCCCGGCGCCCAGGCCGGCTTGGCGCTCTCGGCGGCCTTGCCGGTCTCGGCGGTCTTACTGGTCTCGGCGGCCTTGCCGGTCTCGGCGGTCTCGGCGGTCTTGGAGCAACCGGCCAGGAGGAGGGCGGCGGCCAACAGGAAGCGGATCACAGCATTGGAACGGACCAGGCGTCCATCCGGTTCACAAGAACGTCGGCCTGTCACAGGCGAGCTGGAACCGGCCCGCTCCGCCCACCTCGTCGTCGCGATCGGTCCCACGCGCTCGCCGGCCGATCCAGCCAACCCTCGCCAGGTGACCGGCCTCCGGCACCTCGTCGACGACGCCGACCGCGACGGGATTCAGAAAGTGGATCGCCCTCGACGAGCCGGCCGGCTCCGACCTCACCGGCGAGAGCGTCAGGACCGTACCCCGCCGCTGACCGGAGTGACTTCCGCTCCCCGGGCGGGGACACCGGGTGAAGACCGTCAGGACCGGGCGGCCTGGGCGGTTTCCCTGGCCCAGCGGTAGTCGGCCTTGCCCGCCGGGGAGCGGACCATCTCGTCGACGAAGGCGAAGGTCCTGGGCACCTTGTAACCGGAGAGCTTCGCCCGGCAGTGCGCGTCGAGGTCCTCCACCGAAGGGGTCGCGCCGGGACGGAGTTCGACCACCGCGGCGACCCGGCTGCCCCAGCGCTCGTCGGGGATGCCGGTGACGACCGCGTCGAAGACCGCCGGGTGCCCCTTGAGCACCGCCTCGACCTCCTCGGGGAACACCTTCTCACCGCCGGTGTTGATGCAGACCGAACCTCTCCCGAAGATCGCGATGGTACCGTCCTCCTCGACCTGGCCCATGTCGCCGGTGAGCAGCCAGCGCACGCCGCCTGAGTCGGTCACGAAGGTCTTGCCGGTCTTGTCGTCGTCCTTGTAGTAGCCGGAGGCGATCCGGCCGCTCCTGGCGACCATGCCCAGCTCACCCCCGCCGGGCTTGACCGGCTCCAGCCTCTCGTTGAGCACGGCCAGGTTGACCGCGACGTTGGCCTGGAAACGCTGGCCCGACTCGGGCGAGGAGCCGGGGATCGCCGAGGCGGTGTATCCGGACTCGCTGGACCCGAAGTTGTCCAGGATCATCCTGCCGGGCAGCAGTTCCGCCAGGCGGTCGCGGAGGGAGCCGGTCAGGATGGCGCCGGTGGAGCTGAGCACGAACAGCGACGACAGGTCGTAGCCGCCGCCCTCGAGCTCGTCGATCAGCGGACGGGCCATCGCGTCGCCGGTGATGTTGATCGTCAGGACCCCCTCCCGCTCGATCGCGCGCAGTACCTCGGCCGCGTCGAACTTGCGGACGTAGACCATGGTTCCGCCCATCCACCAGGTGATGAAGGTGGCCATCTGGGCCGCGCCGTGCATCAGCGGGGCCGCCGCCAGCATGGTGACAGGTCCGGAGGCCACAGCCGCCTCGATCACCTCCTCCGGCGTGGCCCGCGGCTCCCCACCCGGATTGCCGCCGCCGAAGGCGAAGAACAGGTCCTCGACCCGCCACATCACGCCCTTGGGCATGCCGGTCGTGCCACCGGTGTAGATGATGTAGACGTCGTCGCCGGACCGCGCGGGGAACCCCCGCTCCGGTGACCCGGCCGCCAGCGCCTCCTGGTACGGCACCGCCGTCTCGACCCCGGACGGCCCGCCCACCGCGATCAGGTGCCGGAGCCGCGGGACCTGTGGGGCGGTGGCCGCCACCCGGCCGTCGAACTCCACATCGAACAGGAGCGCCACGATGTCGGAGTCCTGGTAGAGGTAGAGCAGTTCGGCCTCGACGTAACGGTAGTTCACGTTGATCGGCACGGCCCGGATCTTGAGCGCGGCCAGCATCCCCACCAGGTACTCGACGCCGTTGTAGAGGTGGATGCCCACGTGCTGCCCGGCCGAGACGCCCCGGTCGAGCAGATAATGCGCGAGCCGGTTGGCCTCCGCGTCCAGTTCCGCGTAGGTCCGGCGATCATCGCCGCAGATGGCGGCGGTGCGGTCCCCAACCGCGTCCACGATCCCCTCGAACAGATCTGCGTGGTTGAACTCCATGGGCCCTCCTGGGGGGATCAGGGTCTGTCGCTGCCGACCATCCACATCGCGAAGAACTGGGCGCCTCCCCCGTACGCGTGCCCGAGGGCCCGCCTGGCACCGTCCACCTGGTGCTCCCCCGCCATCCCCCTGACCTGGAGCGCCGCCTCGGCGAACCGGATCAGCCCGGAGGCACCGATCGGGTTGCTCGACAGCACGCCGCCCGAGGCGTTCCACGGAATGTCGCCGTCCAGCGCGGTCGCCCCGGACTCGGTGAGCTTCCAGCCCTCCCCCTCGGTGGCGAAACCGAGGTTCTCCAGCCACATCGGCTCGTACCAGGAGAAGGGCACGTACACCTCCGCCACGTCGATCTCCCTGCGCGGGTCGGTGATCCCGGCCTGCCGGTAGACGTCCGCCGCGCAGTCCTTGCCACCCTGCGGGTTCACCGTGTCGCGGCCCGCGCGGAAGATCGGCTCGGAGCGCATCGCGGTGCCGAGGACCCAGGCCGGTGTGCTGTCGGTGAGCTTGTCGGCGGCGGACAGCACCATCGCGCAGGCACCGTCGGAGGACGGGCAGGTGTCGAGATAGCGGATCGGCTCCCAGAGCATCGGGGTCGACTCGACCATCTTCAGGTTGATCCCGGGGATCCTCAGATGGGCATACGGGTTCTTCAGGGCGTTCTGCCGGTCCTTGACGGCCACCAGGTGGCCGATGTGCTCGGGGGCGCCGGAGCGGCGGATGTACTCGCGGATGTGCGGGGCGAAGTAGCCGCCCGCACCGACGACCAGCGAGGCGCTGAACGGCTGGTGGGTGGAGAGCGCCCAGGTCGCGTTGGACTCCGACTGCTTCTCGAAGGCCACCACCAGCACCCGGTCGTGCACGCCGCCCTGGATCAGCGAGGCACCGACCAGCGCGGTGGAGCCGCCGACCGAGCCCGCGGTGTGGACCCGCATCATCGGCTTGCCCGCGGCGCCCAGCGCGTCGGCCAGGTACGCCTCGGGCATCATCACGCCCTCGAACAGGTCGGGCGCCTTACCGATGACCACCGCGTCGATGTCCTTCCAGGTCAGGCCCGCGTCCTGGAGAGCGCGCAGGGCCGCCTCGCGGACCAGGCCGGCGATGGAGACGTCGTGCCGCTTGGTCGTGTAGCGAGTCTGACCGACACCGATGACCGCGCAGGGGTTACTCATGGTCGCTCACCACTCCTCGCTCGCTCCGCGGACCACTTGCTTCGCGGCGCGGCCCACTCCGCTCACTGCGTCGGGTTCGCTCCATTCTCAGGCCTCCATCACGGTGACGAGGTTGTGCTGGAGGCAGGGGCCGCTGGTGGCGTGTCCGAGGGTGCGGCTCGCGGTGCCGTCCAGGATGTGCCGGGCCGCCTCGCCGATCCTGATGAGGCCGGTGGCCATGACCGGGTTGGCCGCGAGGGGGCCGCCGCTCGGGTTGACCCGGGTGCCCTCGGGAAGCTCCAGCGCCCGGCGCAGGATGATCTCCTCGTGGCTGAACTGGGCGTGCAGCTCGGCCACCTCGACGTCACCCTTGCCGACCCCCGCCGCTCGTGCGGCGTCCGCGGCGGAGGCCGACCGGGCGAGATCCCTCATGCCCAGGTAATGGGGTTCTATCCGGTGCGCGATCCCGGTGATCCACGCGGGGCGCTCGCACAGCTCCCTGGCCAGGTCCCCCGCCGCCAGCACCACCGCGGCGGCGCCGTCGGTGATCGGGGCGATGTCGTACGGCCGCAGCGGCTCGACCTCGGCCCCCTCCCCCGCCGGTTCCGGCAGGTCGAGGGCGTAGGGGTTGGCTCTCCCGTCGGCGCGGCTGCGCCGCACGATCTCGTCCAGCTCGGCCCGCTCCGCCCCGGTGGCCGACGCCTGGAGCGCGGCGAAGGAGACCTGGTCCAGGCCGAGGGGAGCCAGGTAGTACGGGTCCAGCTGGAGCGTCATGATCTCCCGCAGGTCCCCCTGGGAGGACTTGCCGAAGCCGTAGACCAGGGCCGAGTCGACGTCGCCGTGCTGCAGCCTGACCCAGGCCTCGTACAGCGCCCAGGCCGCGTCCATCTCGACGTGGCTCTCCGAGATCGGCGGCCAGGCGCCGAGCGCGTCGAGCGCGGAGACGAAGGAGAACGGGGCGCCCGCCAGATAGTCACACGACCCCGAGCAGGTGAAACCGAACTTCCGCAGCCCCGTGGCGGCCCTGACCGTCTCCAGCGGGGGCAGGATGAGCTCGGACTCGCTCTGTCCCTCGTCGACGGCGCTGTGCCTGGTCTGCGCGAACGCGACGATCGCTATCTCACGCATCTACAGCTCCACGTCCGGTTCGCCGGTGGGGGCGAACCACTTGATGTTCGACATGGACATCGTCCGCTCCTCCTCGGGCACCCACACGGCCCGCACCCGCATGCCCTGGCGCACCTCGTGGGCCGCGATCCCGCCGACCAGGGCGATCATCGGGATGTCGGCGCCGTCGAGCTGGATGTAGGCCGAGACGAACGGCACCTCGGGGGCGCGCGGGTCGGGCAGGTTGTTGATGGCGAAGGTGGTGATCGTGCCGGTGTCGGGGACGACCACCTCCTCGGTGATCGAGACTCCGCACTCGGGGCAGGACAGCCGGTAGGGCACGTAGACCTTGTGGCAGGTGCCGCACCGGCAGCCGATGAAGACGCCCTCGGCGACGCCCTGCAGGAATCGGGCCAGCGCCAGGCCTGGCCGGAGCGAGTACTCGACGCGGACCTCGGAGACGATCCTGGTGACCTCGGGAACGAAGCTCTCGATGTCGGTGATGTGCCCGGTGCGCTCGGCCCGCCAGCGGGGGCGTACCCGCAGCCCGGGGCGCATGGCCTTGACGTCTCCCGCGTCCACCGCGTGCACCAGTGCGGTGTCGGCTCCGTCCAGCCGGATCAGTGCCCAGGCGAACGGCCGGTCCAGCGGGTGGCCCTTCCTCGGGGTGTTCACCCACGCCCAGCTCTCGACGGTCCCGGCCGGCCCGACCTCGACGAACTCCTCGGTGACGGCATCGCCGGTGTCGGGGTCGTACTCCAGCGGCGGCACCAGTGTCCGCCCGGTCGCCGTACGGACCCCGACGACGCGTCCGTCCCGCAACTCGGTGAGAAAGCGTCCGATCACCGGTCCCGTCGTACGCGTGTATCCGCCGGGGAACTCCAGCGCGTGCCGAGCCCGCAGGGTCGTTGGATCGCTAGATGGCACGTTCGTGTCCCTCCCAGTACGGGTCACGTAGCTTGCGTTTGAGGAGCTTGCCGTTGGGCTCGCGGGGCATCTCGCCGATGAAGTCGACGGACTTGGGCCACTTCATCTTCGACAGGCGGCCTCTCAGCGACTCGATGAGCTCGGCGGCCAGCTCGGGCGAGGGCATCACTCCCGGGGCCGGCTCGACCACTGCCTTGATCTGCTCGCCCCACTCCTCGTCGGGGATGCCGAACACGGCCACGTCGCCGACCTTGGGGTGGACCATCAGCTCGTTCTCGATCTCGGCCGGGTAGATGTTGGCCCCACCGGAGATGATCATGTCGGCCTTGCGGTCGCAGAGGAAGAGGAAGCCCTCCTCGTTCAGGTAACCGATGTCACCGACGGTGAAATGGTCCTGCAGCCGGCCGGCCTCGGTCTTCTCCTGGTCGCCCTTGTACTCGAACCTGACGCCCATCATCTTCATGTAGATGGTGCCGGGGGTCCCGGTCGGGACGGGCTCCATGTCCTCGTCCACGATGAGCAGCTCGCTGATCGGCCAGGCGGTGCCGACGGTGCCGGGATGTTTCTTCCAGCCCTCCGGGGTGGCGATGGTGCCGCCGCCCTCGGTCGCCGCGTAGTACTCGTAGATGCAGTCGCCCCACCACTCGAACATGGCCCACTTGACCGGGACCGGGCAGGGGGCCGCGGCGTGGATCATCCATTTGAGGGAGGAGAGGTCGTATCGGGACTTCACCTCGTCGGGGAGCGCGAGCAGGCGCTTGAAGTGGGTGGGGACCATGTGCGAGTTGGTGACGCGGTACCTCTCGCAGAGCCGGAGCGTCTGCTCGGCATCCCACTTGTCCATGTAGACGAGCGTGTGCCCCATCTGCAGGGCCGTCCCGCCGAACTGGGTGACGGCCGTGTGGTAGTTCGGCGAGGTGACCAGGTGAACGTTCTCCTTGCCCGGTGTGATGCCGAACAGGGCGAGCAGGAAGGTCATCAGCTCGGCGGCGTCGTCGGGGTCCATGCCGTTGAGCGGGCGGCGCACGCCCTTGGGCTTGCCCGTGGTGCCGGAGGTGTAGTGCATGGTGGCACCCGCCGTACGGTCGGCGGGTGCGGTGTCCGGCTGCCCGTCTGTCAGCTCCGAGGCGGGCCGCACCCCGTCCACCTGGCCGAACGCGAAGACGCGGTCCCCGGCGATGCCCGAGGAGGTCACGCCGCGCAGGCCCTCGGTGGCGTGGCGCTCGTCTATGAAGAAGGCCCGCGCCTCGCTGTCCGCCACGATGTAGCCGATCTCGGGACCGGTGAGGTGCCAGTTGATCGGGGTGTAGTACCACCCGGCCTGCAGGGCGGCCAGGTAGAGGACCAGCCCGTCGGAGCCGTTGGGCACGAGCCCGCAGATGCCGTCGCCCGTCTTCAGCCCGAGCTCTCTCAGTCCGTGGACGAGGCGGTTGGCACGGGCGAGGAGGTCACCGGCGCGATGTTCCGTGCCGTCGGGATCAACGGCGGCCACCCACTCGGGGTCCGCCTGCGCCAGTCTCCAGAAACCGAGCGTACCCATCGGAAATCCTCTCTGTCGAAAGGCCCCGGCTCGCCGGAGTGAATCATGTTCTCTTTATGGCGACAAGCCCTGGCAGAACGGGGTAAATAGAACAGGAATCTGTTCTTGTACGCATGGGCAGACTAACCCCAGGAGGCACACCTAGCAAGCGCTTGATACGCACCTTGACCCCTGGATGGACCTTGACCATTTCACGATGACCCGGCCCCCTGGAAGGCGTCCGGGGAAGACTTCTCACGGCCGGGCGGCCTGGCGGTGCGGACCGCGCCGGATCTAGGATTGCCTACCAAGCGCTTGGTAAAGTAACGGAGGTCTTCCCGTGGAACTTCTGCCGATCAGCACGCCACACTGCCGGATCGAGCGCGACGGTCATGTCGTCGTCGTCACCCTGGACCGGCCCGAGGCGAAGAACGCGCTCTCGTCGGACATGCTGGTCGGCCTGGCCGACGCCTGGGCATACGTCTCCGACGAGCCCGAGGTCCGCGTCGCCGTCCTGACCGGCGCGGACGGGACGTTCTGTGCGGGCGCCGACCTCAAGGCCATGGGCACTCCTTCGCAGGATCCCCGGGTCAGGGAGCGGGCCGCGGCCATCCCCGACTTCCACTGGAAGGGCCTGCTCCGCGATTCGGACGCGCTGCCGACCAAGCCGATCGTCTGCGCGGTCGAGGGGTACGCGGTGGCCGGCGGCACCGAACTGCTGGTCGGCACCGACCTGCGGGTGATCGCCGAGTCCGCCACCCTCGGCCTCTTCGAGGCCCGCCGCGCGCTGTTCCCGATGGGCGGCTCGGCGATCCGGCTCCCGCGCCAGATCCCGTACGCCTTCGCCATGGACATCCTGCTGACCGGCCGTGCCGTCACCGCGCAGGAGGCGCTGAGCATGGGCCTGGTCAACCGTGTCGTCCCCGACGGGCAGGCGCTGGCCGTCGCGCTGGAGATCGCCGCCCAGGTCGCCGAGTGCGGCCCGCTCGCCGTCCAGGCCATCCTGCGCACCTACCGCGAGACCCTGGGCATGCCCGAGGCCGAGGCACTCAAGGTCTCCGACGGCATCGGCTGGCCGGTCATCGGCTCGGCGGACGCCAAGGAGGGCTCCCGCGCCTTCCGCGAGAAGCGCCCGGCCGTCTACCGGGGAGAATGAACCACCCACGGTGCTCGCGGGCCACCTGAACGGTGAGATCGCCGAGGCGCCGAAAGCCCTCATACGGAAGAGGGGACGCCCGGCGGGCGCCCCCTCTCATCGGTTCATCGCGGATCGCCGCGGCTCGGTTCAGCTGAGCGCGTCGGCCAGGTCGCGAAGAGCCTTGATCAGCGCTGCCTGCGCGCTGTCGGCGGCGTTGAGCTGGTTGGAGACAGCCCTCAGCTGCGCCACGGCGGCGTTCTTCTGCGGACCGTCCTTGAACTTCTCAGCCCGGTCGACGAACTTCTGCACGTTGTCGGCGGTGTTCTTCTTCATCGTGCCGGTACGCAGCGCCTGCGCGTAGTACGCCCGGACGACCTCGAAACTGGGCGCCCACGTGATCTTCGGCTGGGTCTGCGGGTTGAACGTGTCGAAGCGCACCAGGGCCGCGGCGTCGATCTCGGCCTTGTCCAGGTGCGCACTCGGCGTCAGCGCGAGCACGTCGAACCCACGGGCGATCTCGCTGCCGTAGACGTGGCCGTTGTAGTAGTAGCTGGACCAGACACCACCGGTGAGCAGCGAGGTCGCGTTGACCGGACCGCGGTCGAAGAAGGCGATCTCCTTCGGGTTGGCCGAGTCGGTGAAGTCGAAGGCCGAGATGCCGCCCTGGTACCAGGCCTGGACCATGATGTCGCGTCCGGGCACGGGGACGAGCGACCCGTTGTGGGCCACACAGTTCTCCTGGTTGACCTGAGGCACCGGGAGCTTGTAGTAGCTACGGAACTGCATCTTGCCGTCGACGATGTCGAAGATGGCGTTCGCGCCCCACGAGGGCTCGTCGGTCGTCCGGCAGCGCGCACCGGTGCCGCCACCCCACTCGTCGGTGAAGACGATCTTCGTCCCGTCGTTGTTCAGGGTCGCCGAGTGCCAGTAGGCGAAGTTCGGGTCGGTGACCTCGTCCAGCCTGACCGGGTTGGCCGGGTCGGAGATGTCGAGCAGGAGGCCGTTACCGGCGCAGGCCGCCGCGGCCAGGCCGATCTCCGGGTAGGCGGTGATGTCGTGGCAGTGGGTCGTGACCGGCTGCGGCGACCAGGTCGAGCCGGACGGGTGCCGGGGCGCGGGCGGGGTGTTCTGCAGGCCGTTGATCGCACCGGTCTCCCGGTCGGTGAACAGGCGGGGCCGGCTCACGATCGCCGCGTTCTGCGGCGCGGCCAGCGGCACCTTGATGATGTCGATCCGCCACTGCGCCGTGTTCGGGTCCGTCGCGGCCCCGTTGACGCAGCCGGCCAGCTCGCTGCCCGAGCGGATGCTGGAGGTGCCCGAGACGTAGACGTAGACGTTGTCCGGGTCGTCCTTGCTGGTCACCAGCGACTGGGTGTGCGATCCACGGCAGGTCTGGACCGCCGCCACCTGCACCGGGTGCTGGACGTCGCTGACGTCGAAGATCCGGACGCCCCGGAACCTGTCGGGGTTGACGGTGCCACTGGCACCCTGGGTACCGCAGTCGAGCCGTCCGCGCGTCTCCTCGACCGCCATGAACAGCAGGTTGCCGTGGACCGACATGTCACCCTGTCCACCCGGGCAGACCACCGAGGTGGTCAGGGTCGGATTCGCGGGGGTGGAGATGTCATAGATGTTGAAACCGTGGAAGTTACCCACGAAGGCGTGGTTGCCACTGAACGCCATGTCCGAGTTGGCGTACGAAAGATTGCCGACGTTCGTCGGCTGGAAGAACCCCTCCGGCTTGTCCCGGTGCGCCAGGAGCTGCAGACCGGCACTGGCCTCCTGTGCGTCCAGCCATCCAGCACCGAGACCGATCCGCGGATCGACGTCGGCCGCTACGGCCGTGGCGGGCAACATCCCGACCACGACCGCCCCCGTAGCGATCATCACCCCTAGCTTGCTCAACCCGGCACGTCCCCAACGTGCCGCACGGCCCTTACCCATGGGTCGTAGCTCCTTCTCTAATGTCTCCATTGACATGACCCAATGCAGTGCGATACAGGACATAAAGGACCCATACCGCACAAGCACCCAAGATCTATGCATCGGCACAAAAACTGTAGGGGAACATCAGGGGATGTGCTATACCCTGCGATATCTATTGATTACGGACTTTCAGCCCAATGAGTCGAAAGCGGATATATATCATGCTCTCGCCATCCCCGCTACGGCGCGTCTTCCCTCTTATGCTTATCGTTACAATTCTCGCGGCGTGCACGTCCGAGGGCTCCGAGCAGACCGCCGAACGCGCCCCCGCGGTCGTGCAGCCGGGCGCCCCCGGGCAGTCAGGCCAGGTGCTCACCGGCGACAAGCTGCCCCAACCCGAGGAGCAGCAGTACACCGAGGCCGACGTACGCTTCATGCAGGGGATGATCCCGCACCACGCGCAGGCCCTGGTGATGGCCGAGCTCGTCTCCACCCGCAGCACGCGCAGGGACCTGTCGCTGCTCGCCGAACGGATCAAGGCGTCACAGCAGGACGAGATCCGGCTGATGCAGGACTGGCTCCGGGCACGCCTCAAGCAGGTGCCGAACGGATCCTCCGGCCACGCGCACGGCGGGATCATGCCCGGGATGCTCACCGAGGCGCAGCTCACCGAACTGGAGAAGGCGAGCGGCGCCGAGTTCGACAAGCTCTTCGTCCAGTTCATGATCCGCCACCACACGGGCGCGCTGAGCATGGTGGAGAAACTCTTCGCCGACGGCGGCGGCCAGGAACCCGAGACCTACCGCTTCGCCACCGACGTCGACGCGGACCAGCGCATCGAGATCGACCGCATGCAACAACTCCTCGCCCAAATGGGCGGCACCCCGCTCAAGTAACCGTTCACCGACCGTCCCGAGGATCGCCGAATGCGGGTGGCTCACTGCACAGCGGAAATAACGGCTACTGAGCGGTTGCTGTATGCGTGGTATTTCCGGATTTCACACCACGGCCGGTGGGTGAGTGAGCACCGACGCGAGCCTCGCCGCCGCAGTGGCGGCAGATGACCATCGCGTCGAGGGGCTCGCCGCAGGAGTGCTGCCAGCGGACCGGGGGGTCGTCGGGATGCAGGTGGCGGTCGCCCCACCTCATGAGCGTGATCAGGACGTCGCACAGTTCGACACCCGCGGGCGTGAGGTGGTACTCGAAGCGTACGGGGTGGTCGCTGTAGCGCTCCCGCCGGATGATCCCGGCCGCCTCCAGCTTGCGCAGCCGGGCGGTGAGGATGTCGCGGGAGGCGCCGGTGTTGAGCACGATGCCGTCGAACCGCCGCACGCCGTGGCTGAGCTCGCGGATCACCAGCAGGCTCCACCGCTCGCCGACCAGGTCCAGGGTGTCGGCGATGGAGCACTCGCGCGGCTGAGCCTCCTTTGGCATGCCGTGCAGTTTAGCCGCCTCGGCCGCCGTTCCCACCGGCCCCGATCGGCTCATCGCTCAGCGCCTTTCGGGTCCGGTGCCGCCGGCCGGCGGGGCGAGGTCACACATCCCGCGGCCGACCCGTCACCAGGCGGAGCTGCCTGGCGGAGCCAAGATGATCCCCGTCAGGACCCCAGGCGTCGATCCGCTCGTCGATCCAGCCGTCGGCGCCCGCCTGATGCGTACGGGCGTGCAGGAGTACCCACGGTGACTCCGCCCGCGCGAGCCCGGCACCCGGCCGTACGGTGAACTCGACGGTGGGAATGGGCAGCATCTCCCGCAGGATCGCGGAGTAGGACGGCGCCAGCCCGTCCATCAGCAGGATCAGGCGATGCGCGTCCGGCGGCTCGGAGTCCTCCACCAGGCGGATCCAGGCGATCAGCTCGGCCTCGGTCCCGCCCGCGTAGGGACGGTCCGGCCCCACGGCACGGATCTCCATGGACGTGGAGATGGCCACGAACTCGGGCGGGATCGTGAAGACCTCGCAGTCCTCCGGTCGCGGCACGGCCGGCGCGGCGGGCGAGACGACCGGCCAGGAGGCGCGACCGGGAGACCCGAACGTCGCCGAGGCGTCGACATGGACGCCCTGCTCCGTCGTCGCCCGGCCCGCGAGCGAGGAGAGCGTGCGGCCGGAACGCACCGGCGAGACCTCGACGCGGAACCCTCCGTGGAGGGGGCGGTGGTAGCGCGCCGTACTACTCTGCAGCAGCGCGCCCGGCGCCTGCTCCCTCATCGCCGCCGTCAGCAGCGCGAGGGTCAGGCCACCGTGAACACCGCCGAAACCCCACAGGTGCTTTCCCGGATCGACGAGGTCGCCCACCGGTTCGCGCAGCAGGACACCCGGCGCGACGGCACCGTCCGTCCGCGTTGGGATCACAAATTCTCCTAGAGAGTTGGATTTTCCAACTAACTCGACCCTGGAGACCGTAACAGCAGCTAGTTTGAAAACACAACCCTCTGGTGATGGGGCAACGGCCGCCATGGTCGGGTCCGTCCGGTAACGGGACACCTCTTTATCGCACGGCTTCGTCCCCGACCCGGCCGATCAGCATCGCCACGCGGACGTGTTCGGTGAACGGCCGGTGCCGCTCCAGGGCACGGTGGATCTTCTCGGCGAAGAGCGGTCGCCGGTCCGGCGCGGGCAGTCGGTCGACGGGAAGCGCCGAGTAGACGCCGCCGACGATCTGGTCGAGATCGAGCTCGTCGGTGTAATCGACGTTGACCTCCCGCACATCGAACCCCGTGCCGGCCAGACTCTCGCGGTATCGCCGCCGGCTCGCCTCGTCGGTGCCGCAGGCATGGCTGACTTCGAACCCGAACCACTGTTCCAGACAGCCGCGCAGCGCCCGCGACCAGGCGGTGTCCTGCAGCCACAGCGGAGTCCCGTTGGCCACCACGGCCACACCGCCGCCGGAGCGCGCCAGCGGAGCCAGCGCGCGGAACAGCTCGTCATGGTTCATCCAGTGCAGGGCCTGGCCGATGGTCACCGCGCCCACGGTCCGGTCGCCGAGCAGGGCGCCCAGCGCCGGTATGTCGGTGTCCGCGCCCAGCATCCAGCTCAGGTTCGTCATGCTCCGCTCACCTGCGGCCTGCCGGGCCCGGAGCAGCATGTCGGGCTCCGGATCCACGCCGACGACCGCACGCACCCGCTCGGCGATCGGCAGGGCCAGCTGGCCGGTTCCGCAGCCGAGGTCGATCACGATGTCGTCCCGGGTCAGCTCGAACGCCTCCACCAGCGCGTCGATGACGGCCCGGGGGTAACCGCGCCGATACCGGTGGTAGAAGTCAACCACTTCACCGCGAAATCCCAGATCCATGGTCACAGCCTGCCCGCCGAGATCCCTGCCACGACAGCGATTCGGCTCGCGGCGTCAGTCCGGCGGGAACCGGCGCCGCGTTCGCGGGCCGCGGGCCGCAGGCAAGGAGGTCGACAGGGCACCGGCACAGAGCAAGACCACCCCGGTCTGCTCCCGCATCCGGATCGGCCCGCCTCACGCTGTCGCGCGGGTGGGCCGACCGCCCTTGCGGAACCTGCCCGGCGGACGGATTCCCCGCTGGACGAAGTTCCCCGCGCGGATTCCTCCGGGACCCGGCTGGATAGGCTTCGGCCAAGCCGTTCGCGAGCGGATCGGCCGCGGTCGGGTCGACAGCGATCCGGGAGGTCTCATGGCATACGACGTGGCAGCCGTACGGGCGCATTTCCCCGCCCTCGACGAGGGCGCGGCGCACTTCGACGGGCCGGGAGGCTCGCAGGTTCCCGAGCAGGTGGCGGACGCCGTGGCCGGCACCCTGCGGGCCGCCGTCGCCAACCGCGGCGCCGGAACCGCCGCCGAGCGCCGGGCCGACCGCATCGTGGTCGAGGCACGCCAGGCTATGGCCGACCTGCTCGGCGGTACGCCGACCGGCATCGTGTTCGGCCGGAGCATGACGCAGCTCACCTACGACATGGCCCGCACGCTCGCCAAGGGGTGGCGTCCCGGTGACGAGGTCGTGGTCACCAGGCTGGACCACGACGCGAACATCCGGCCCTGGACGCAGACCGCCGAGGCACACGGGGTCACCGTCCGCTGGGCCGACTTCGATCCGGAGCGCGGCGAGCTGGACGTCACCGCGATCACCGGCCTGCTCACCGAGCGCACCCGGCTGGTGGCCGTCACCGCCGCGTCGAACCTGCTGGGCAGCCGGCCGGACATTCCGGCGATCGCCGAGCGGGTACACGCGGCCGGAGCGCTGCTCTACGTCGACGGCGTGCACCTGACGCCGCACAGCCCGGTCGACCTTCAAGGGCTCGGCGCCGACTTCTACGCCTGCTCGCCGTACAAGTTCCTCGGCCCGCACCTGGGCGTGCTCGCCGCCGACCCCGCGCTGCTGGAGACCCTCCGCCCGGACAAGCTGCTCCCCTCCAGCGACGCGGTGCCGGAACGCTTCGAGCTGGGCACCCTCCCCTACGAGCTGCTCGCCGGTACGACGGCGGCGGTCGACTTCCTCGCCGGTCTCGTACCTGGCGAAGGCCCCCGGCGCGAACGCCTGGCCCGCTCGATGGCCGCGCTGGAACGCCATGAGGAGGCCATGCTCGGACGACTCGACGCGGGCCTCGCCGAGATCGGCGAAGTGACCTCGTACGGCACGGCCTCACGCAGGCGCACCCCCACGACGCTGTTCTCCATCGACCGCATCGGGCCTGCCGACGCCTACCTGTCCCTGGCCGAACGCGGCGTCAACGCGCCCGCCGGCACCTTCTACGCGCTGGAGTGCTCCCGCCGCCTGGGCCTCGGCGACACCGGCGCGATCCGTGCCGGAATCGCGCCGTACACCGACGAATCCGACGTGAACCGGCTACTGAAGGGCATCCACGAGCTGACCCGACAGGTCTGGTATTCCAGTGACACTTCGCGATCTTGAGGGGTCGGGCTCACATGGCGACGGCCACCGCGCGATCCTTCGTCGTCGATCGGCTGGGCCCCGGGGGCGTGCTGATACCGGCTTCGTCAAGAAAGGCACCCGGTCGGCGGGGGTACAACGGCAATACAGCGGCACCGCGGGCCGGATCGAGAACTGCCGGATCGGCGTGTTTCCGGCCTATGCCCACGCCGCGCCGGGCTGCACGTGATGACAAGGGCACAGCCTTTCGCTCGAGAGCACGGCGGCGGTCTCCGCCTGGCCGCTCCGCGGTTCCCTCTGCCCGGCTGTTGCCAATCACCGGCCTGCCATCGGGTGAATAAATCGGTTGCGGCTCGACAGGTGATCACATAGCTTGCGATCGGCATCGTCGAATCCGTCGTGAGGACACCCGCGTGACCCCGCCCGCTCTCTCCGCCTGACACCTTTCCAAAGCGCTTCGTCACCGACTCCGTCGGTACTACCGGGCTGTCCCGTTCCTGCGTGCCGCAACTGGCGGCTCTGCCGGGACCCCCGGCTCTTCAGCGTTTCAGGCCGTGTGACCACGGCCTTCGTCAGGTCAGAGAGATCATGTCTTCACAACCCCATAGAGATCATTCCGTGCTGTCCTGGACCGTACGGCGGACTCGCCTGCCCCTACTGCACTTCCACTGCCTGGAGTGCCGCTCGGCGGTGGCCACCGTCGCGGAGGGCAAGTTCCGGGTGAACGCCAACGGCAAGCTTCTCGACGTGTGGCTTCTCGTCCGCTGTGTCTCCTGCGATCAGACCTCGAAGATCACCGTACGCGAGCGAGTCCCGATTCGCTCCATTGATCCCGTCCAGCTCCACGCGTTCGAAACCAACGATCCGGCGCTCGTCATCCAGACGCTCCTGGACCCGTTGATCTCCCGGCGCAACCGGTTCAGCCTCGACTGGAAGGACGCATGGCGTCTGCATACGTCACCACCGCATCCGCCGGCGGACCCGGGCTGGCCGATCCGGGTGGAGGTCGAGTTCCTTGACCCCGTGCCCATCCGCCCGGAGCGGCTGATCGCCCACGGCCTCGGCATCAGCCGGAGCGAAACCGAACGCCGGATCAAGTCCGATGTCCGCCTCAACCGCACCACGACCACGAACTTCACCTTTGTCGTCCTTCCCGCCGCTCAGGGCGGGAGCAGGACGGTGTAGCCGCCCGGATCTCGTGCTGAATCCCTGTCTGCCGGTCGTGGCCGACCCGTCCGTCATCGCCCGCGATCTGTTTCCCACACGTCGGCGAAGCAGATCGCGGGCGATGACCTCCTCTGCCTCGTGTTCGGAAAACAGCCTTTCTCCGCTGACAGCGGAAACAGCTGATTTCCCGAACACATGCTTGTGGCGCATCCGGTGAGAGGCTCCCACCGCTGCGATAGAGACTGCCGCGAAATCGCTTCACCCGCAGGTCCGGGTTCGATGTCCACAAGCAACGCCCCGCACCGCAAATGACCTGGTCACGCCCCAAGCGGCAGGCGGGTTCGGCCCGGTGGTGCGGGACGGGCCATGGAGGTGACTCGCCACACCATCTGCCGGGTAGGAGCCTCAGAGGCCGACCGTCTCGTCCGTTTCGGGGAAGGATTTCACCATGTCAGTTGAGTTGAACCACACCATCGTGGCGGCCCGCGACAAGAAGGCGTCCGCCGAGTTCCTGGCAGGCGTCCTGGGCCTTGAGGTCGGGGCCCCCTACGGGCCCTTCATCCCCGTGGCGACCGGCAACGGCGTCACCCTGGACTTCGCCGACAGCCACGAGAAAGAGATCACCACCCAGCACTACGCCTTCCTGGTCTCCGAGAAGGAGTTCGACGCCATCTTCGGACGGATCCAGCAGGCCGGCATCACCTACTACGCCGACCCCTTCCACCGGCAGGTCGGGCAGATCAACCACCACGACGGCGGTCGCGGCCTCTACTTCGAGGACCCGAACCACCACAACCTGGAGATCATCACCCGCCCCTACGGCAGCGGTGGATGACGCAGAGGTGGGTGTTCCGGGCGGCGCGCAAAAGCCCGAGACCACCGCGCCCGGACAGGCCGGAGGCCTGAGAACACCAGACGGCGACTGAGACGGCCGCCCGGAACATCCACCCACCGGAGCGCGCGCCCTCGGCCGGCCATGGCTCATCGCAGCGGAACCGCGCCGATCAGCGCACGTGGACGCGAGAGTCACCGGAGTCCGTTCTACGATGCGAGAGAGAGGTGGAACGCCGCCCCCCGCGCACCATGAGATGGCGCGTGCCGTTCCGCCGAGGCCGGGCAAGTGACGAGGTCCCTCCGGCCGAACCTCGACAACGGAGAGCAGGAGCAACGGTGCGCACTTCTGACGGCCCGCCGGAAAGCGGCGGGAAACGGAGCGGGATCATCTCCTCCGCGCTCAGTTCCACCGTTCTGCTGTACTGGCTCCTTGGCCTCACCGTGCTTCTCCTGGTGTCCGGCTACCTGAGCGACAGAGAGAGCCGGCTGGTCCCCTTCCTCATCGTCCTGCCCGCCTTCGTCGCCGGGGTGGGGACGGTGCGGCAGACCTTCCTCACCGCCGGATGGGTCGTCCTCGTCGTTACCGGCTCGGTGCTCTACCACCCGTTGCAGCCGGCCGCCAATCTGTCATTGATCGTCTTCTCCGTCGTACTCGGGGGGTTGAGCGTCGCGGGAGGCCGGTGGCGGATCCACAAGAACGAGGAGATCGCCCGGCTGCGCTCGGCGTCGGCGGCCCTGCAACGGCAGATCCTGCGCCCGCTGCCGTTGCTCACCGACCAGCTCCTGGTCGACGGGCTGTACGAGCCCGCGGAGGAGGACAGCATGGTCGGGGGCGACGTCTACGAGGTCGTGGCCTCGCCATACGGCAGCCGGGTGCTCATCGCCGATGTCCAGGGCAAGGGCCTGCCCGCCATCGGCACCGCCTTCGCGGTGCTGGGCGCCTTCCGGGAGGGGGCCTTCCGGGAACCGGCTCTCCCCGCGGTGGTGGACGCACTGGAAAATGCCGTGGTGCGGCACAACGCCTTCGCGAAGCAGGCCGGCGAACCCGAACGCTTCGTCACCGCCCTCGTACTGAGCGTCGACAGCGGATACAAGGCCCAGGCCGTCAACTGCGGCCATGTTCCGCTGTACATCCTGTACGGCGAACGGGTCGGCCCGGTTCTCTTCCGTGATCCGGGCGTCCCCCTGGGGCTGGGCTCCCTCACCTCGCAACCACGTGCCGTCGAATGGTTCGACTTCCCTCCCGGTGCGACCCTGCTGCTCTGCACGGACGGCGTCACCGAGGCCCGTGACCCGTCCGGCGTCTTCTACCCCCTGGAGGACCGCCTGGCCCACTGGCATGACGCCTCCCCCGATCAGGTGGTCGGCACCCTCCAGACCGAACTGCTCCGACACACCCGGGGCAATCTCCGCGACGACGTCGCCGTACTGGCCGTCCGCCGGAACTCCCCCGGCACACCCGCGACCATCCATTGATCATGTGCACCCGGAACGGAGAGCGCGGCGGGCCACGAACCCGCGCTACTCCCCGGTCAGCCGCCCCAGCCGCTCGGTGGCCTCGATATACTCCTCCACCAGCCCGAACACCACGTCCTTGGTCGACCGTACCTGGTTCATGGTCCCGATGATCTGACCCGCCGGGAAGGTGGCCAGCTCGGCGGCGTCGGAGCGGGCGATGCGGCGGAGCGCGTCGGAGATCAGCATGAACTGCAGCGGCATCGGCAGGGTGCCGGGCGAGTCGGGCGCCTCCCAGGCGTCGGTCCACTCGTTCCTGAGCAGCCGGGCGGGCTTGCCCGTCCACGAGCGGGAGCGCACGGTGTCGCGTGAGGTGGCCTCCAGGATGCGCTGCTTGGCCATCGCGGGGGTGTCGGCCTCCTCGACGGCGAGCCAGATGGAACCGGTCCACACCCCCTCGGCTCCGAGCGCCATGCCCGCCGCCATCTGGCGGCCGTTGCCGATGCCTCCCGCGGCCAGTACGGGCACGTCCACCGCGTCCACCACCTGTGGGATGAGCACCATCGTGGAGATCTCCCCGGTGTGTCCGCCCGCCTCGGTGCCCTGCGCGACGACGATGTCCACGCCGACCTCGACCTGCTTGACGGCGTGCCGGGGGGTGGACGCCAGCGCCGCCACCTTCACGCCCTTGGCGTGCGCCAGCTCGACCACGTCGGCGGGCGGCGGCCCGAGGGCGTTGGCCAGCAGCGCGATCGGGTGCCGCAGCGCCACCTCGACCTGCGGCCGGGCGGTGGCGTCGGTCCAGCCGAGCAGGGCCCGGCCGGCCTCCTCGCCGGACAGCGGACCGACGCCGTGCGAGGTCAGCAGGTCGTCGACGAACGCGCGGTGCCCCTGGGGGATCATCCCCTGGAGCCGTCCCAGCAGATCCTCGGGCGAGTCGACGCCCAGGTCGGCTCCCGCATAGGAGGCGGGCATGACCACGTCGACGCCGTACGGCTTACCGTCGACGTGGTCGTCGATCCATTTGAGCTCCATCTCGAGCTCTTCCGGGGTGAAGTAGAGCGCGCCGAGCACGCCCATCCCGCCGGCGCGACTGACCTCGACGACGACATCCCGGCAGTGGCTGAAAGCGAATATCGGAAGTTCGATCCCGAGCATGTCCGTGACACGTGTCCGCATGCGCCCACGGTACGACCCGCCTCCGGCAAACTGCAACGTGTTCTAGTCTAGAATATTTCGTCGGTATTGTCGGGAAATCAAAATATTGCCGGGAAACTACAACAAGAACCCGTTTCACCGAGGCATTCGGCGCCAGATCGCGCGCGGCAGCACGCGCATCACCGCGAAGAACACCCGCAGCCCGCCGGGAACCCAGACGACCTCGGCGTCCGAGCGCAACCCGGCGATCACCGCGTCGGCGACCTGCCCCGGAGTGGACGACATCGGCGCGGGGGACATCCCCTCGGTCATCCTGCCGATCACGAAACCAGGCCGGACCACCATCACCCGGGCACCCGATCCGTGCAGGGCGTCGCCCAGCCCCTGCGCGAAGCCGTCCAGGCCCGCCTTGGCCGAGCCGTACACGAAGTTGGCCCGGCGCACCCGCACCCCGGCCACCGAGGAGAGCACCACCAGCGTGCCGTGGCCCTGCTCGCGCAGCCGCCGCGCGGCGAAGAGCCCGGCGGACACGTGCCCGCCGTAGTTGACCGCGACCGCCTCGGCGGCGGCCACCGGATCGGCGTCGTAGGTCTTCTGGCTGCCCAGCACGCCGAAGGCGGGGATGACCACGTCCAGGTCACCGACCAGCTTCGCGGCGGCCTCGATCACCTCGCCGTGCGTCTCGGGCCGGGAGGCGTCGAAGTCCAGCAGGTGCACCTCGGCGGCCCCGATCACCGGGGGCGGCCCGGCGGTGGCGTCACGGGCGGCGAGCACGACCCGGCGGGCACCGTCGCGGACCAGCCGCTCGACGATCGCCAGCCCGATCTCGCTGCGCCCACCCAGCAGCAGCACGGTGTCCACCGCGCCCAGGGCGTTCCTCATCGAATACCTCCAGCGTGGAGCCCCCGGGCCGCAGCCTTGGGGAGGAAGTCAACGGGCGGTCCTCCTCGGCGTCCCGGGACCGGGACCTGTCCGCTCACCCGCCACGGGGGCCGAGCCGCACGGCACGTCACGCGACCGCGGCTCACAGGGAGAGTCTTCTCGACAGGTCCGAGCGGAACACCCCGGCCGGATCCACCTCGTCACGGATCCCCCGCCACTCTGCCAGCCGGGGATACATCGCGGCCATCGTCTCGGCCGACATCCGCGAGTCCTTGGCCAGGTAGATCCGCCCGCCCGCCCCTGCCACCCAGCCGTCGAACTCGCGCAGCAGCCCGGCCAGCCCTCGCCGGCCGGCGGGGATGTCCAGGGCGAGCGTCCAGCCGGGGGCCGGGAACGACAGCATCCCCGGCGTGCCGGGGCCGAACCGCTTGAGCACCGTGAGGAAGGAGACCACCCCGTCGGCCGACAGCCGCGAGACGATCCGCCGCAGCGTCGCCTCCTCGCCGAACGGCACCAGGAACTGGTACTGGACGAAGCCGTGCGAGCCGTAGACCCGGTTCCAGCCGTCCACCGAGTCCAGCGGGTGGAAGAACGGCGCGAGTCCCTGGATGAGACCGGTGCCGGGGCGCGACTTCCGGTACCAGGCCTCGTTGAAGGCCCGTACGGTCACCTGGTTGAGCAGCCCGTTCGGCGCCCAGGCGGGGGCCTTCACCGCGAAACCGGGAGCGAACGCCAGCGGGTCGGCGCCGCGCGGCAGCTCGTCGCGGGCCGCGTGGTCTCCCCTGGTGAGCACGCTGCGGCCCATCCGGGCGCCCGCGGCGAGCAGGTCGATCCAGGCGACCGTGTAGCGGTAACGGTGATCGGTGGCCGCCATCGTCTCCAGCGTGTGGTCCAGGTCCCGGGTGCGCTCGACGTCCACCCGTACCCGGGAGGTCTCGATCGGCAGGCACTGGAACACCGCCTCGGTGATCACACCGGTGAGCCCCATCCCACCGACCGTGGCCCAGAACAGCTCGTCGCCCGGCGCCAGCGTACGGCCGGCGCCGTCGGCCGTGACGAGGGTGAGGGAGCGCAGGTGAGCGCCGAAGGAGGAGTCGGCGTGGTGGTTCTTGCCGTGCACGTCGGCCGCCACGGCCCCGCCGACCGTCACGTACCTGGTGCCCGGGGTGACCGGGACGAACCAGCCCAGGGGCACCAGAGCGGCCATCAGATCGTGCAGGCTCAGCCCGCCGGCGGCGGTGACCAGGCCGGTTGTCCCGTCCAGGGACCACGAGGTCAGCGCGGTGCAGTCGAGAACCAGGCCGCCGGAGTTCTGCGCGGCGTCGCCGTAGGAGCGGCCGAGTCCCCGGACCGCGACGCCCCGGCCCGGTGCCCGCCGTACCAGCTCGGCGACCTCCTCGGCGGAGCGGGGCCTGGCCAGACGCGCGGGGGTCGGCGCGGTACGGCCCCAGCCGGTCAGGAAGGTCATCGAACCTCCTTGAGCGTGGAGAACTCGGGCCTCGGCCCTGGAGAGGAGGTCAAGGCAGGTAGATCCCGAAGGCGAGCGAGACGAGCAGGAGCGCGACGAACACCTGCGTAGGCCGGTCGCGCAGGGCGAGTTCCTCGGGCTCCTCCCCCACGCCCCTGTCCACCAGCAGATTGTGCCGCAGCACGATGAGCAGGAAGGGCACGATGCTGATCCCGTAGAACGGGCCGGGGTGGTCGTTGAGCGCCCACAGGCAGTAGGTCACGATCATCGCGCCTGACGACATCATCCGGACACCGGCCAGGTAGCCGGGAGTGTAGGCGGCCAGGATGGCGCGGGTGGAGTTGCCACCGGCGGCGGCGCGCAGCTCGGCCTCCCGCTTGCCCGCCACGAGCTGGAGCGAGCCGAGCGAGATCACCACAAGGAACCAGCTCGTCACCGGCACGTCCACGGCGACCGCCCCGGCGAAGGCGCGGATCACGTGGCAGCCCGCGACCGCGACCAGGTCCACCACCACCTCGTGCTTGAGCCAGTAGGTGTAGGCGAAGGTCAGCGCCAGGTATCCGACGACGACGGCCGGCAGCCGCCAGTCACCCGACAGCGCGGCGAACACCGGGGCGAGCACGACGAGCAGGGCTCCGACGATCCAGGCGAGCCGTACCGAGACCAGACCCGCCGCGATGGGGCGGTGGCGCTTGCGCGGGTGGCGGCGGTCGGCCTCGACGTCGGCGGCGTCGTTGAGCAGGTAGGTGCCGCCGGCGGCCAGGCAGAACGCCACGAAGGCGATCAGCGCGCCCAGCAGGCCCTGGGCGGTCCCCAGCACACCGGCCGCCGCCGGGGCCGCGAACACCAGGGCGTTCTTCAGCCACTGGCGCGGGCGGCAGGCCCGGACAAGGGCGACGGGCGAGAGGCGCCGGGCGCCCGGAAGGGGGAGCTCCGGCGCGGCCGGGGCGGCCGTCGGCGAATTCGCCGACGGCCACGCGGCCACCGCTTTCTCGTTCACCGGATCCTGGCTCGCCAGGATCCGGTCACCGGAGCTCACCGCATTCCGATCGTCAGCCCCGGCCGGTCCTGCGGACCAGGAGGAATCCGGTGACCAGCAGGGCGAGGCCCACCAGCAGCAGGATCACCGGGATCGTCACCTTGAGCAGGGTGATCTGGCTCTTGCCCTCGGTGGCGTTGCGCACCAGCTCGTCGACGGTCTGCGGGGTCATCTTGGCCGTCGCCGCGAAGGCGATGATGCTGTGGGCGCCGTCCTGGGTCCTCAGGACGTCGTTGCGCTGCTGCTCCTGCTTGACCGGCGAGCCGGTCACCGGCTCGATCCAGTAGGTGTTCTTGCCCTCGTAGAACCGGTCCACCTGGACGTCGCCCGTCACGTCCGTCACGCCCATGATCGAGGCGGGGACGGTGCGGGTCTCGGTCTTCGTCTCCGGAGCCACCTGCTCGAACTTGTACGCCGGCAGGCCGTTGACGTCCTCCTCGCCGACGAACGTGGCGTCGAAGGCCATGCCCGCGGTGGAGTTGAAGACCTTGTAGGTCTTCTTCTCGACGTCGAAGGGGAACTTGTAGATCTGGCCTTCAAGCTTGCTGGGCTTCTTGTCGATGTTCACCGCGCAGCAGTTGATGCCCTCGCCGGTGTACTTGTTGAAGGCGCTCCGCCGTTCGTTGATCGCGATGCCCGGGTTACCGTTCGTCGGGTCGTTGACCGCGGTGAACTCGTCCCAGACGACCCGGTCCCCCTGGGACTGGGACACGTCCCCGCGGGTGGTGACGGTGATGGCGAGGTCTCCGGTCATCACCTTGAGGTCCTTGGCACTGAAGTACTGCGCTCCGGTGGCCTCCAGCTTGCTGATCCCGTATTGGGCGGCCGGAGCCGCGATCAGGCTGCCGCCGATCTGGAAACGCACCAGCGGCGCGAGCACAATGAGGAACGCCCCGACGGCTAACAGGATTACTCCGACGACCCGACGCATCTACCCTCCTGGGGGATTACAGCATGGGGGGTTTGGGGGGAAATATGTGGATTGACAAGGCTACTGACCAGTATGTTAGGTGCAGGGAGTGATCGACGTCACCGGGGGATGCGGAAAAGTGATCGAAACAAGTTCTAGATCGGAACAGCTCTCTCCGCAGGTTCCATCCAAAATAGTCGGTCATCTGGACACTCTTGACGGCGTGCGCGCCGTCGCCTCGCTCGCGGTGCTCGTCTTCCACGTCGCGAGCGAGTCCGGTGCCGCGCTCCGCGAAGGCTTCACCGGCGCGCTGCTCTCCCGCGGCGACGTGGCGGTGCCGATCTTCTTCGCGCTCTCCGGGCTGCTGCTCTACCGCCCCTACGCGGCCGCGCTGCTGTGCCGGACCCCCGCCGTCCGCACCCGCGCCTACCTGTGGAAGCGGGCGGTGCGCATCCTGCCCGCCTACTGGCTGGTGGTCGTGGTGGCCATGTTCATCTGGTCACGCGACCACACCTCCGACGCCTGGAGCTGGCTGACGCTGCTGACCCTCAACCAGAACTACGTCACCGAGCCCTGGTGGTTCGGCCTGGGGCCCAAGGGCCTGGCCCAGATGTGGAGCCTCTCCGTCGAGGTGGCCTTCTACCTGCTGCTCCCCCTGCTCGCGGCGGGCCTGGCCGCCTTCGCCCGGCGCGGCGGGGCGGACGTGCACCGGCGGGCCCGGCGGCTGCTGATGGGCCTGGGCGTGCTGATCGCGCTCTCCTTCGCCTGGACACTGCTGACCTACTACCCGGAGTACCGGCCCTTCCTGAACAGCTGGCCGCCCCGGTCGATGATCTTCTTCGCCGTGGGGATGGCGCTGGCCGTGGTGCTGGCCTGGATACGCGCCACCCCGGACACCGACTCCCCCGCCCGGCGTTTCGAACGGGCGGTGTGGGCCTCCCCCGGCTCGTGGTGGCTGGTCGCCGCCCTGGCGTATGCCGTCGCCGCCTCCCCCGTGACCGGAACCCGCTTCCTCGGCATCGACGGCGTCTGGTCGGGCCTGTTCGAGCTGGCCCTCTACGCGATCGTGGCCCTGTGCCTGCTCGTCCCGGCCACGCTGCCGCCGCCGGGCGACTCATTGGTGAAGGTCCTGCTCGCCAACCCGGTGATGGGCTTCCTCGGCCGCATCTCCTACGGCGTCTTCCTCTGGCAGTTCGTGGCCATCTACCTGTGGTACGGCTTCACCGAGCAGCAGCAGTTCTCCGGCAACTTCCTGGGCAACCTGGTACCCATCACCGTCATGACGCTCGTGATGGCCACCCTGACCTACCGGTTCGTGGAACGGCCCGCCCAGCGCCTCAACCGCCTCGTGCGCCCGCCCCTCCGCCCTGCGCCGGCGGAGGGCTCGGAGCGGCCACTCCCGCGGCAGGCCCCGGAGACCTCCAAAGGCTAGGAGGGCTGCTCGCCTTCGGCGACCGGCGCCCCGAGCGCGACGCCGGTCATGCAGAGCGGGGCCGTCGGGTCGTCCATCACGATCTTCATCCCCTTGCCCACCCCCGTCACCGGGAAGTGGACGAGGCCGCCGGAGGTCTGCTGCAGGCTGAGCACGATCCGTTCCTCACCGACCTGCACGGTCACCGAGACCGGCCGGTCGGAGATGTAGACCAGCGCGCCCGCCGTGGCCTTCCCGCCGAAGGAGACCGCGTCGGGGAAGAACGCGGTGCCGTCCAGGGTCCGTATGCACTGCTCGCCCTCGCCCCGGGTGGCCAGGAAGCCGAAGATGCTCATCCGCACCAGCCTGCCTTCACGATTGAAGACCTTGGCGTCCTCCGAGGGTTCCGGGTGCGCCATCCTGACCCGTACGGTCGGGCGGGCCAGCGGGGCGAGCAGATGGCTGCTGAGCCGCCGCTCGCCGTTGACCGGGAGCACGATGTCATCGGGGACCGGAGTCGGATAGATCACCACATTGTCCGGCGCCGCGGCGAGCTGCCCGGCGACCGTTTCAAGATATGTCCGGACGTGGTTGCCGGTGAGGGTGTCCCGATAGGCCCCGATCGAGATCAGCGACAGCATGAGGTAGGCACCCGAGGTCAACCCCGCGGCGAGGACGAGCGAGGACGGCGCGGGCAGCGCGCGGCGGTAGGCACCACTCTCCCCGCTGACCGGCAGCAGGGCGAGACCCAGGCAGATCATCAGGACGACCACCGCGTCCGCGACGTAACGGCTCTCCAGGCCCACCAGCGACGTGTAGTTGCCCCGGGCGATCACCGTGGGGATCGCGTCGGCGAGCAGCAGGTAGCCGCCCAGGACGAGCCACGCCCGCAGCGCGCGGCGCCGGTAGCGGACGGTGATCACAAGCAGGACCGCCAGGACCGCCCAGGAGACGGCGACGAGGGCGTCGGAGGGGGCGGTCAGGCCGCCGGTCGGGGTCGGCGCCCAGTCGACCGGACCCCCGATCGCGCCGCTGGGGAACGTCCGGCCCAGCAGGAGCGAGAGCAGGTCGGCGGTCACGCCGGGATCGGGCACCGAGGCGCCCTCCCCCGGCGCCGTGCTCATCCTGGCGAGATAGAGGACCGTGTAGGTGGCGAGCACCATCACGTGCGCCGACCAGAGCCGCCAGTGCCGCCGCACCTCGCCGAGCGCCGAGGTGATCCAGCCCTTCTCCCGCTCCCGCAGGAAGGCGGTGGTCAGGGCGAAGAGCAGGAAGGTGACGAAGACCCCCTTGGTGCTGAAGGCCATGCCGACCACGCACCACGCCAGCGCGTGCCGGCCGTACCGGGTGCCCTCGCCGCGGGCGAAGCGGACCTGGTCGGTCAGCGCGAGTACCAGGACCAGCTGGAGCGGCACCGCGTTGATGGCGGCCGCCCACCAGCCGAACGCCGGAATCGTCAGCGGGGAGAACAGGAACAGGGCCAGCAGCGGCAGGATCGCCGGCCGGGTGCCGAACAGCATCCGCAGCAGCCGGAGCGCCAGCACGCTGAGCAGCGCCTGCGCGACGAACGTGACACCGGCCACCAGCAGCCAGTCGTAGGGCGCGATGCGCGAGAGCACCCAGGTCAGCGCGAGGGCACCGGGCATGAAGTGGCCCTTGTGCACCCGGGTCACGAAGTCGAGGGTGAGGTCGCTCCGGTAGGCGTCGCCGACGAAGAGCAGGTCGTCCTCGACGAAGTAGGAGTCGCGCAGGATCAGCAGCCGCAGCACCAGCGACACCACGATGAGCAGGGCGGCGCCGAGCAGCACCGGACTGCGGAGGGCCGCCAGCCAGCCGGGCAGCACGATCCGCAGCGCCGGTGGCTCCGGCCGCTCCGGCCGTTCTGTCTCCGTGGCCTCCACTGGCCCTCCCCTGCTGATCCCCGTGTTCCGGCGGAACACCCTACGAGTGTGAAAAGTTCGCTGGCGATGCGGTGTTATGCTCCGCCCCACCTGGTTTGTTCTACTCCGTAGAGGAGCAGCGTTGGAGACCCACCCGGCATCGTTCCGTGCCACCCTGGGCCGGTCCGTCGCCCTGCTCGGCGGCTTCCGCAAGGAGCAGAGCGACCCGGACTTCTTCTACGGCATGCTGGCCAGGGACACGGTGGCCCAGCTCGCCTCCTACACCGAGCTGGACGGCGCGCTCGTCGCCGACGTCGGTGGCGGCCCCGGCTACTTCACGGACGTGCTGCGGTCCGTGGGCGCCCGGCCGGTCTGCGTGGACTGCGACGCGGGCGAGATGATGGCCCGCCAGGGCGCCGCCCCGGAGGGCGCCGTGCTGGGCAGCGCGCTCGACCTGCCGCTGGCGACCGGCTCGGTGGACGTCTGCTTCTCCTCCAACGTGCTGGAGCACGTGCCGCAACCGTGGCGGATGGCCGACGAGATGGTCAGGGTGACCCGTCCCGGTGGTGTGATCTACCTGTCCTTCACCAACTGGCTCTCGCCCTGGGGCGGCCACGAGACCTCGCCCTGGCACTACCTCGGCGGCCACCGCGCCGCCGAACGCTACACCCGCAAGTACGGCAAGCCGCCCAAGAACCGCTACGGCGCCGGCCTCTACCCGGTCTCGATCGGTGCGGCGCTGCGCTGGGCGAAGCGGCAGCCGGACGCCACGGTCCTGGACGCCCTGCCCCGCTACCATCCGCGCTGGGCGACCCCGGTGATCCACGTTCCCGGGCTGCGCGAGATCGTGAGCTGGAACCTGCTGCTCATCCTGCGCCGCCACTGACCACCTCCTCCGGTACCGCCATGCCGAGCACCACCGCGCGCAGGCAGACCCCGTCGTCCTGGACCGAGATCCGTACCGGCCCCGAGCCGGCCCCGGCCGGCAGGTAGACCCGGTCCTGGCCGGCCCTGAGCGGAACCTCGGTCCGCCGCCCGTCCCTGAGCACCGTAGCGCGCGTGTCCCTCGGCACCCGGTAGTCGATGCGGAAGATGTTCCCCTCGTACCCGGCGGGCAGGTCGGCGACGGCGGTGCGGTCGCTCAGCGGGAGGCAGCCGCCGTCCCAGGCCGCCACCTGGGCACCGAACACGGCGGCGGGCACCAGATGGCCGCGATCGTCGAAGGTCACCGCGTGATGAGCCGCCCCCGGATACCTGATCCGCTCGCCGAGGGCGCCCTCGGCGAGCGGGCTGAGCGCCCGGGAGGTCAGCCGGTCCTCGGCGGCCTGCCAGGGGAAGAGCATCCGGTCGGGTATCAGCGAGGGGTAGACACCCGTCTGGGGGCCGAGCCTGGCCAGGTCCGCGCGGGCCGCGTCGAAGTAGGCGCGGTTGCGCTCGCCCGGCAGCCCCTGGGCGAACCCCGCGGCCGACACCAGGGTGAGCGCCACGTAGGCGCACGCGGCGGGGAGGACGAACGGCGAGATCACGCCGTTCCCGGGTGAGTCCTGCCCCGGGGGCCCGGTCTTCCGCCACGGCATCAGGGCCAGGGCCAGGCAGACGGCGAGCACCGGCGTCGCGTCGGCGATGTAGCGGCTCTCGAAGGCGTGCTGCACCGACCCCGACCGGCTGAACATGATCAGCAGTGCGTCCGCGACCAGCAGGTAGCCCACGGCCAGTGCCCAGGCAGCGGCCGCCTCGGGGCGCCTGCGGCAGGTGCCCGCGACGACGGCCGCCAGGACCAGCCAGGCCACGATGACCTCGACGGCCCGGTGGGCGACCAGCGGGCCCGCCGTGGTCTCCGCCCCCCAGCTCAGCGGGCCCCCCACGAGCAGTGTCGGCACCGTGCCACCGAGGAAGTTCCCGATGTACTCCACGGCCGTGTAGAACTCGGGGAGCGCGAACCCCTGACCGCCGCTCCGTCCCGAGGCCAGCAGGTAACCGGTCAGATAGGCGCCGCCCATCACCAGGTAGGCCAGCCAGAGTCCCCAGTGCCTGCGCACCGCCCCGACCACGCCGTGCTCGCCTGCCAGCAGCAGCACCGTGAACAGCAGCAGCACCGGCGGGATGAGCACCGCCTTCTCGAAGAAGAACAGCCCGGCGCACGTCCAGGCGATCCCGGCGAGCGCGTGTCCGGCGCGGCCGGTACGGATCAGCAGCAACTGGGAGCGGATCGCCATGATCATGGCGATCTGCAGCGGCAGGATGTTGAGCGCCGCCGCGAACCAGGTGCCGGCCTGGAAGTTGGCGGGTGCGAACAGAAAGAGGGTGAACGGGACGAGGATGAGCGGCCTGGCACCGCAGATCAGGCGCAGCAACCGGTAGAGCGCCAGGGCCGCGCCCGCGTACAGCGCCATGATCACGATCGAGACCAGGCCCCAGTCGTAGGCGGAGATCGCCGTCAGGGCCCGGACCAGGGCGAGGGCGCCCGGCATCAGATGGCCGATGTGCACCCGGAACAGGTGGTCCCAGCCGAGGGGCTCGGCCAGCGCCCTGCCGACGAAGACGATGTCGTCCTCGGCGAAATAGGAACGGCTGAGCAGCCACCCCTTGACCGCGAGCCCCGCGAGCAGCAGGAGCAGCGCCACGACCGTGAGCCCGTGCCGCCGCGCGAACGGACTGTGCACCCAGCCGGGCAGCCGCAGCTCCACCTCCACCTGGCCGCCGCTCATCCGCGTTCACGCTCCGGTCCGGCACCGGCGGCCTTGGGAGGCCACACCCGCTCCATGAAGACATCGGCGGGCTCGGGAGGCCATACCCGCTCCATGAAGACGTCGGCGGACCGAGCGGGTCCGGCGAGCTCAGCCGGCCCCGGCTGCCCCGGACCGGCACCGGCAGGCTCCGGAGCCCGGGGAGGCCTACGGGGACGCAGGCCCCAGAGGACCAGCAGGAGTCCGGCGGCGAGGAAGACAGCGGGCAGCAGGTCACGGACGACGAGGACCCAGCGGGTGAAGGCGCGGACGTCGGAGACCCTGGCGTCGACGTCCTCCTCGGACATCACCAGGTCGGCCCTGAGACTCTCCTTGCGCTCGATGCCGTCGGGGGTGCGCAGGCCCTGGCGGTGCCGTTCCTCCACCTTCACGGTCAGGCCACTCTCCGGCTCGACCCAGAGCGTGCGGGTCACCTGGGCGTAGCGGGAGACGCCGATGGCCCGCCAGGCGGGCAGTCCCAGCACCTTGCCGGGGAACTGCTCGGGGAAGTCCTCGATCTTCACCGGGCCGGCCGTGTAGGTGTAACGGTAGGTACGCAGACCGTTGATCTGTTCCTGGCGCTCGTAGCGGAGCGGGACGGCCAGCCGGAGCGTCGTGTCGTACATCGGGTACGAGCGCGGCTCGGCGCGGAACGGCAGGCGGAAGGCCAGGCCCGACTGCCGGGCCTCGGGGTCCTCGTCGACATAGCTCTCGCAGCAGTCGACGGCCATCCCGGTACGGCGGTCGAAGGCGGTCCGACGCTCGTGGTAGTCGATCCTGTCCCCGGTGGCGGTCGTCAGCGAGGTGAACTCCACCCACACCGCCGTGTCGGCGGTCCCGGCTCCCGCGTCCCCGCTCAACGTCGTGGTGGACACCAGCGGGACACCGGTGTGCGAGGTCAGCGTGCCGGTGTCGAAGTAGTCGGCGTCCAGCGCGACCATCCGGTAGGTCCTGCCCTGCTCCAGCGGCAGGACCAGCACGCTCTCGTAGACGTAGAAGCGGAGCAGCGCGGCGAGCGTGAGCAGGAAGGCGCCCGCGCCCGCGAACACCGTCCGGGGGATACCGGCCCGGGTCACCGGCCCACCACCACCGATTCGGACTCGGGTTCGGGCCGCCGGGCCGTCCCGCGGCGCGACGGCGCGGGCGCCTCGGCCGCAGCGCGATCGGGAAGCCAGGCCGTCAGCCAGGCGAGCGCCAGCAGGCAGAGCACCTGCGGCACCGCACCGGTCAGCGGCCCGGTGAGCACCTCGGTCGCGTCGACCCCGCCGTACCGGGTGCCGACGGCGAGCGCGAGACCGGCCAGGCCGGTCGGCACGGCCAGTGCCCAGGGCGTGGCCACCGTGCCCGCCAGGCCGGGGAGCACGCCGAGACGGGCGTGCCTGGCCTGGGCCACCGCCCCCAGCCAGGCGAACAGGAGCGCCGCCCCGGTGACGATCGCGACGCCCGCGAAGCCCCCGGTCCACAGGCCGAGAAGCGGGACGAACGGCCAGACCCACAGCGCCCGGATCGCGACGGGCCCCGCCCCCGGCGACCGGGCAGGCCAGGCGGGACGGATGAGCGCCAGCGCCACCACCAGCAGCACCAGCATCCAGCCGCCGACCAGCGCCGTGCGGTAGGCGGAGTCAGGCTCGTAGCGCATGGTCACGACGCCCTGGCCCGAAGGCAGTTCCCACGCCTGCCGCCAGCCGTCCAGCCTGACCGGCTTCAGTTGCCTGCCGTCGAGGTACGCCTGCCAGCCGACGTTGTGGTTCTCGTTGACCACCAGGTAGGAGGGGGCCGTGGTGGAGACCTGGACCCGGCGCTCCCCCTGCCCCCACGCCTGCACGGTGGCGGGCGTGGCCGTGACCGCGCCCCGGGCGCCGTCGTCGGACGTCCGCACCACCATCGACTCGATCCTGAAGGCATCGCTGGGGGACGCGCTGATCCGCGCCTCCCCTGCGCCCAGTTCGACCGGCTCGCAGGTCCGGTAGCCGAGCGGGCGGCCGTTGACCACGTCGTCCAGCGTGCCGCTGACGATCTCGGTGGCCGCCGGGTTGCCGTTCACGGTGAGCGTGGGACCGTAGCCGCAGGGCAGCCTCAGCGGGAAGGGCTCCAGCGAGCCGAGCGGTTCCACCCCCGGGATGGTGATCTCCGACACCTCGATCGACCGGGACGCCGGGGCGATGAAGCCGATCTCCAGGCGGTCGGCGCGGATCGGCGCGAAGGAGACGCGCCCGTCGGAGCCGACCCAGCCCTGCGCGGTGCGGCCGCCGCCGCGCACACTCACCTTGATCGGCGGCTGCCCCAGGAACGAGTCGGGGAAGAGGACCATGATCTGCGAGATCGTGGTCTTCTTGCCGAGCTTGACGGTCAGCGTCGGATGGCGGTCGGTGGTCTGGGCGTACCAGGCCGTGTCCAGGTCGCCGTCCATGGCCGCGCGGCCGAGCACGGCCGGATGGTCGACCAGCGTGGAGGAGGCGCTCACCTGGGGGTAGACGCCCGGGACGGTGGTGAGCAGATGGGCGGAGGCGGGGTCGGTGAGCACCGTCCTGCCGGTGACGACGCGTTCCCCCGCGTCCCGGACCGTGAAGGTGCGGTCGAAGCCGGAGCCGTCCTCGCCGGTGATCTCCAGGGACGGCGAGCAGGTCCAGGTCGCCGAGCCGTGCATGCACGGCGACGCGGCCCCCTGGCGGGTCAGCAGCACCGTGCCCGGATCCCGCTCGCCGTCGGCGGGAACGACGATGCTGCGCCTCGCCCGGACGCCGGGAATCGCGACCTCGGTGATGCCGACCCGGGTGCCGACCCGCGACGCGGGCTCCGAGACCAGCTTGGTGACCCGGATCCGCAACCGGGAGGTCTTGCCGGCCGGCGGGTTCAGCAACTGCGGTTCCACCGAGTCCGCGACCGGCACCAGGCGCGTTCCCGCGTCGGTCTCCAGGGCGACCTCCGCCACGGCGGGTCCAGGCCTGCCCCTCTCGAACGCGACAGTGATCCTCGGCATGTCGATGGGCTCGACGAGGCGCACCTCCAGCCACTCCCCGACGGCTCCCCTCCAGCCGTCGGAGCGCCATCCGGTGCGCGGGTCGGCGTCGAGCGCCGCGTACGGCTGCCGCCCGGGGTCGCGCCGGTCGGCGGCCCCGACCCGCGACTCGGCGGAGGAGGCCCGCACGTCAAGGATGCTGGAGTAGCGGGCGGTCGCGGTGGCGGCGGTCCAGGCGGGGTCGGTGAGGTCGCTCTCCCTGCCACGTTCCAGCGGCTGGTCCTCGGTGAGCGTGGCGGTGCCGATCCGGCGCAGGTCGCCGAAGATGATCTCGCGGCGGCGCAGCGTGTCGGTCATCACGGTGTGCTCGGGGGACGTCGCGCCCGCGCCCGGCTCGTTGCCGACCACCATGGGCCGGTCGTCGTCGAGCAGGCCCTCCTCGGCGAGGGCCAGCGCCGCCTCCGGGGCCCCGGTCACCCTGAGGGTCCCCTCGCGGGGCACCGTGGCGACGAGCGGCGCGGGGTCGGGGACCGCGTAGACCTCCAGCGCCTGGTAGGGCTGCTCGAACCAGCCCGCGGCCGTCGTGCTGGCCCTGGTCCCGATCTCCGGGCCGAAGCCGGCGACCCGTTCCAGGCCGGTGGACTCGGCGATGGTCTCGTGCACCCGCGCGGGCCAGGCGGTGCCCAGGCTCTCCCTGGCCAGGTCGTTGCGGACGAGCAGGTAGCTGACCCCCATCCGGCGCAGCGCCGAGGTGAGCCCCGGCGAGCCCCGGCCGGTGGCGAAGCGCTCGTCCACCGCCTGGACCAGCCTGGCCAGTCCCGGCGACCCCCAGGGGACGTTGGTGTGGGTGGCCCAGCGCACGGTCAGCAGCGACTGCATGGGCTCGTCCATCGGACGGCCCCACAGGTACTCGCCCCGGCGCGATCCGGGGGCGGCCAGGACCATGCCGTCCCCGGTGTTCCGGTTCAGCCAGGTCGCCGCGTCCCGCCAGTAGGAGGGCACGTCCTCGAACGCGCCGGCCGGGGTCGTGCCCGCGGTGACGACGGGCGACGCGCCGAGTGCGACGAGGACCGCGGACGCCGCGAGGACGGGTCTGCGCAGCCGCGCGGGACCGGCCAGTGGCAGGGCGGCCAGGCCGAGGGCGAGCGGGAGCCGCAGTAGCGCGTCGAACTTGTGCAGGTTGCGGAAGGGCGCGAGGGGACCGTCCAGCAGCGCCCTCACCTGCTCGGTCCACGGGTGGGCGAGCACGTCGGCGTGGCCGGCGGAGACGATCACGACCCCGGCCAGCAGGCTGATCGCGAGGAATCCCCGCTCCGGGGTGGCGCGGGCGGTGATCCCGGCCAGGCCGAGCCCGGCGACCAGCGCGGTCAGCGCGATCATCACGGGTCCCGTCGCCTGCTCGAACGCCGCGGGCAGGAACGCCGCCCCGTCGACCGGCAGGAACGCGATCCAGCCCGAGGTGCCGCGCAGGACGTTGATCAGCGAGGTGACGTACGTGGTGGCGTCGGCGGTCTCGATGAAGGGCAGGAAGGAGAAGATGTAGCGGCCCATCACCAGCAGGGGCAGCAGCCACCACATCGACACCGCGCCCACACAGCCCAGCCACCACAGCAGCAGGTGCCTCCTGCGGGGGCCGCGCTCACGGGTCAGCAGGTACAGCAACGGCACGACCAGCACGGCGAGCACGGCCACGGCGTTGATCCCGCCGGCGAACAGGAAGGCCAGCGCCGACAGGGCCGCCGCCCTGCGCGGGCTCGCCCGCTGTCTGGCACCGTGCACGAGCGGCAGCAGGATCCAGGGCAGCACCGCGCTCGGCTGGAACTCCGAGGAGTTGACCCCGATCAGCGTGACGGCGTGCGGCGCCAGGGCGTAGGCGAGCCCGGCCAGTACGCGGGTGACGGGGGTGCCGATGTCCATCGCGCGGGCCACCCGCTCGACGCCGACGAACGCGGCGCACAGCACCAGGGTCATCCACAGGCGCTGGATGTTCCAGGGGGGCATGTCCAGCGCCTCGAAGAGGGCGTAGAACGGGCCCATCGGGAACAGGTAGCCGTGCGCCTGGTTCTGCAGGTGACCGAAGAACGCGCCGTCCCACAGGTGCATCGCCCGGGCGAGGAAGCCGAGGGGGTTGAGCGCCATGTCGAGCTTGGTCTCGGAGATGACCTGGCCGGGCGAGGTGTTGAACGCGATGGCCCCGAGCAGGAGGCAGCCGGCCAGCAGGTGCAGCCGGTGTCGAAGCCGGGCGGGCCCGGTGTCCGTGCTGTCAGGGGTCAATGCGGTGCTCAAATGGGGTCGGTCTCACCCATGGCGAGATGGAGGTCGGGGGTCCTGACCGGCGAGCTCACAGTGCTCACGGGCTGCTGTCGACGGGCGGCTACGGCGAGCTCTGTGGCGATAAGTCTGGTTATAGTAGCGCCAGTTCTTCCCCAGGTGAACTCGCCTGCCCAGGTCCGGCAGGCCTGCTGGATCGCCGCGCGCCGCACGGGGTCGGTCAGTTCCCCGATCGCCCGGTCCACCGCGTCCGCGAGCGTCTCGCCGTCCCGGACCAGCCAGCCGGTCACCCCGTCCTTGATCGAGTCGCGCAGCCCGGCGACGTCGTAGGCGACCGTGGGCACGCCGAAGGCGGCCGCCTCGATCACGGTGAGACCCCAGCCCTCGAACTCCGAGGCGGTCACGTTCAGCAGGGCCGAGCCGAGCACCGCGTTCTTGCCCGGCTCGCTGAGGAATCCGTGCAGGTGCACGCGGTCGGCGACGCCCAGTTCGGCCGCCACCGCCGCGAGGGCGTCGGACTCGGGCCCGCGGCCCACCACGTGTACGCGCAGCCCCGGACGGCTCTCGGCGAGCTCGGCCGCCAGGCCGACGACGCGGTCGACCCGTTTGTGGCCGACCAACCGGCCCAGGTAGACCACGGCGGGGTCGCCGGGCAGGGGATGCCGCGCGACCGAGCGGGCCACCGGGCTGCCGTTGGGGACGACCTGGATCGGGGCCAGCCAGCGCAGCCTGGCACGGAGGTCCGTCCTGGAGGACTCGGAAACCGTGATCGTGGTGCGGCGGCGATAGAGCAGCCGGGCCACCGGCCCCTCGATGAAGCAGCCGATCCTGGCCAGCCAGGAGGGCAGGAAGGCATGGAACTGCCGGTCGTGCACGTGATGCACCAGGCAGATCACCGTGGTGCGGCGCCGTACCACGAGGGGGGAGAAGAACGGGATGCCGTTCATCGAGTCGATGACCACGTCGAAGCGGCGGCGGTGCAGCAACAGCCAGAGCGGCACGAGCAGGTAGACGAGGTAGCGGTTGCCCATCCTGCGCAGCTCGACGCCGTTGCGCCGCTCGGCTCTGGTCTGGCCGGGCTCACGGCCGGTCACGAAGTGGACCAGGGCCCCCTGGGCGATCAGGTAGCGGCTGACCTGCCAGGCGTACTCCTCGGCGCCGCCGGCCGCCGACTGCTGTGGCTCGCGAAAGTTCAGCACCGCCACCCGAACCCCGTGCAGGGACGCCTCGGGGGTCTCGGTGACCTCCATGCTCAGGTTGGGCCACGACGGGTTGAACAGACGGGATCCGGCGTTCACGTTCCCGCCGGAAAAGGCCACGGTGTCGGCCACACTGTCTCCTCGGTCCTCTACGGCGACGCGCGCCCGACTCGGGGCACGGCGGAGCCACGCTCCGTACTGTCCATTGGTGTTCAGCCTGAGCGGCTGGGAGAAAACCGCGTCCGAGGGGCCCTTGTCCGGCCCCTCGGATCACCTGTCGCCGTAGTTGTACAGGGGCCGGTTGGGCGGCTCCGGTGTGGGGGCGGCCACGTTCACCACTGCCACGGAGGCACCCACCGCAAGCACCGTGCCGACGGCCAAGGCTGCGATCACTCGTAACACTGAGCTCTCCCTCCAGAATTCGGACAGTGTGCCGAGAGTAGAACGTGATTCATCTCATAAGCCATAGCTTTGGTGAAAATGTGACAAATAAAGTTACCACCGGGTAGTACGGAGGTCCGGGGATACGCCCAGTTCAGGAAGGTGCGTCAAGGCGCAGCAACCGGAGTTCGGGCCCATGGAAGACGGTCGCGGAACCGCGGAACGAATCGTCTCCCCCCGGGATTTGGAACGGGTTGTCACTCCCATGAATAAGAACATAACGGACATTCAGTCCTGATAGTGCCGCCAACCGCCCACCCGGCTCGACGGCCAGCGCCGCCTCCACCCCGGCGGAAGCCGGATCCTCCGCCGCGACCCGCAGTCTGCCTCCGCCGGGCAGCCCCACCAGCAGCGCGTCGTTCCAGAGCACCCGGCGCCGGAACATCTTGGTCGCGGGGTCGAGGATCACCCGGTCGCCGTTCCAGCCGAACGCCCGGTGCGCCCCCCACGGCAGCGAGAGCAACGCCCCCGGCGCGGGATCGGCGTTCACGATCGCCTGGACCTTTCGCCACTCGTCCGGGTAGTCCACCGCCGACAGCCTGCCGAACGCGCCGAGGGCGAAGGTGGGCAGGACCAGGACCGGGGTGGCCACCGCGACGGCCGCGACGGCACGCGAGTTCCAGCGCGCGACGACCGCGGCCAGGCCCACCGCCTGCAACAGGACGAACGGGGCGAGGTACAGCTGCCCGTCACGGAGCGGCCCGAACCCGGGCCACCAGCCGATCAGGCCGCCCAGCACGCCGGGGGCGAAGGCCCCCACCAGCGCCACCGCCAGCCCGGCCACCGCCGCCACCGCCAGCCCCGCCCGGTACGGCTCCGCCACCCCGGCGCCGTGGCGCGCCGGCGAGCCCGGCAGGCGAGCGAACCCCCAGACGGCGACCGCGGCGAGCAGCAGCCGTACGATCGCCGACCACCAGGTCTCCTGGCCGGGCAGGACGGCATGGGCGTTCCAGATCCCGCCCAGCGAGAGCAGGCTGCCGACCGTACCCAGTGGGCCGTCGGCCCTGGCCGCGAACGCCCAGGCCCCGGCCGGATCGGTCACGGCCCGGCTGCTCAGGGCGGGCACCAGCCAGGGCAGGCTCAGCACCGCCATGACCAGCGTGACCTCCAGCACCCGCCGGACCCGCACCCTCCTGGCAGGCGTCACGGACCTTCCATCGGCTGTCACCGGCCCTGTCACCGGCGCTGTCGCCGCCGTCGCGAGCAGGGCGGGCGCGGCGACCAGCATCGCCTGGAATCCGCCCACCGCCGCCGGGAGCAGCGCGGCGACCAGCCGCGACCGCCCGCCGAGCGCCACCGCGCGCACCGCCCAGGGCAGTCCCGCGACTCCCAGCAGCAGTGCCCACTGGCCGAGCAGCAGCCGCTGGGCGAGGTAGGCGTTCCAGCTGTAGAAGGCCGCCGCCGCCAGGCGGGGCCCCAGCCTCCGGGAGGGCGCCAGCGCGGCCGCGCCGGACGCGGCCAGCACGAAGACCCCCAGCAGCACGACCTTCTGGACCACCTGTTCGGGGACGACCCAGGAGAGGAGCGCGACCACCAGGTCACTGGGCACCGCCCGGGGAAACCCCTCCCCGGGCAGCACCGGCGGCGGGTCGGGCACGAACACCATGTCGTACCTGAGCACGAATCCCGGTCCCAGAGCGGGCCCGAGAGCGAGCAGCCCGAACAGCAGGCCGAGCAGGGCAGGCGCGAACCGCTTCGCCGTCTCGCCCCACTCGCCGCCCATGCTGACCGACTTTATGTGCTTGCTCCGGATAAACATGCATATATCCGGAGCTGTGGACTACTTACCCGGCTCGGGATCGCGGGGCAGGCCGAGCATGCGCTCGCCGATGATGTTGAGCTGCACCTCGGTGGTGCCGCCGTAGATCGTCATGGCGCGGGTGGCGAGCACGGCGCGGTTCCAGTAACCGGCGTCGCCGAGCTTCATGTCGGCGGCGACGACGGCCGAGGGGCCGAGCAGCGAGACCGCGCACTCCGAGACGTGCTGGGCGTGCGAGGTGGACAGCAGCTTGCGGACCGAGGCGTCGGCACCGGGCTCGGCGCCGGTCAGCTGCTTCAGGGTCACCCGCAGGCCGAGGGCGGCGATCGAGTGCCCCTCGCAGACGACCTGCGCCACCTCCTGGCGCTCGGCGGCGGTCAGCTCCCGGCCGAGGCGCCCGACCAGGCCGAGCAGGTCCGGAACGGACGCGCCGGTGCCGCCCGAACCCCCCGAGAGCGAGACCCGCTCGTTGGACAGGGTGTTCCTGGCGACCTTCCAGCCCTGGCCCACCTCGCCGACGACCAGCTCGTCCGGGACGAACACGTCGTCGAGGAAGACCTCGTTGAACAGGTTCTCGCCGGTCATCTCGGTGAGCGGCCTGACGGTGACGCCGGCCCCCTTCATGTCGACGAGGAAGTAGGTGATGCCCTCGTGCTTGGAACCCTCCGAGGAGTTGCGGGCGATGCAGATGCCCCACTCGGCGACGTGCGCCACCGAGGTCCAGATCTTCTGGCCGTTGAGCCGCCAGCCGCCCTCGACCTTCTCGGCCTTCATCTGCAGGGACGCGAGGTCGGAGCCGGCGCCGGGCTCGGAGAAGAGCTGGCACCAGATCATCTCGCCGCTCAGCGTGGGCGGCAGGAAGCGCTCCTGCTGCTCGGGGGTGCCGTACGCGGCGATCGACGGCACCACCCAGGCACCGATGATCATCTGGGGCAGCTTGACCCCGGCGGCCTTGAGCTCCTGGAAGATGAGAACCTGCTCCAGCGGCTTGGCGTCGCGGCCCCACGGCCTGGGCAGGTGCGGCATGACGTAGCCGGCCTCGGCCAACGCCCGCTTCTGCTCCTTGCCCTCCAGCGCGGCGAAGGCGGCGACCTCGGCCCGGATGTTCTCGCGCAGCTCGGCGGCCTCCTCGGGCAGCTCGATCTCCAGCTCCCTGCTCACCCCGTTCAGCGCCAGCTCGGCGACCACCTCGGCCCACTCCACCGAGGAGCCGAGCAGGGCGCGCAGGGTCAGCGCGCGGCGGTAGTACAGATGGGCGTCGTGCTCGTAGGTGTAGCCGATGCCGCCGAAGATCTGCACGGCGTCCTTGGCGCAGAGCACGGCCGCGTCGGGGGCGACCACGCCCGCGATCGCGGTGGCGTAGGCCAGCTCGTCCGCCGAGACGTCGCCACCGTCCGCGGCACGGGCGGCGTCCCACACCGTCGCGCGGGCCTGCTCCAGGGCGACGAGCATCCGGGCGGCCTTGTGCTTGACTCCCTGGAACTGCCCGATCGGACGGCCGAACTGCACGCGGACCTTGGCGTACTCCGCGGCCGCGGTCACGCACCACGAGGCGACGCCCGCCGCCTCGGCCCCGAGCAGGATCACTGCCAGGTTGTGGACCGCGGAGGCCTGCAGCCCGTCGAGAACCCGCCCGGCCGGTACGGTGACCGCGTCCAGCTCGACCTTGGCCACGCCCCGGGTGAGGTCGAGCGAGCCGACCGGCGTCACGGTCGCCGCGGAGGCGTCCACCGCGACCCACTCCTCGCCGCGGTCCGTGCTCACCGGGAGCACCAGGACGTCGGCCAGCGCGCCGCCCAGCACCAGATCCACGGTGCCGCCGATCGTCAGGGTGCCGTCCTCGCCTCGGGTACCGGTGATCGAGGAGAACGGCGCGACCGCACCGGTCAGCGTGCCGTCGGCGAGGCCGGGCAGCAGCTCGCCGTGCGCCTTGCCGTCGGAGGCGAGGATCGCGGCGCTGGCGAGCACCGTCGGAACGTAGGGCCCGGGGGCGACGCGCTCGCCGAGGGCCTCGACGGCGACGGCGGTCTCCAGCAGGCCGTAGCCGCTGCCGCCGTGCTCCTCGGGGATGTGCAGGCCGAGCAGGCCCTGGTCGGCCAGTCCCGGCCAGAAGCCGGGGCGCTCCTCACCCTCGGCCGCGATGACGGCACGCACGACCTCGGACGGGATGTTGCGCTCCGCCCACCCGGTCACCGATTCCCGGAGCGCCTCGTGCTCCTCGCTCAATCCGATCGCCATGACAGCCTCCAGACGCGATTCAATGACAGAACCATATTCTAGAAGGTGCTTCCATCACAACGCGCGAACCCTCTTCCCCGGGTACGCCGGCCCCCTTGCCGTCGCAGCCCACCGGTGACCGCGGAAGGCCCGGCTCTCACCGAACGGGCATGGCCGCAGGAGTGCGTCAGAGAGCGCGGGCGCTCGCCACCACGGGGGCGATGTCGGCCCAGAGCCGCTTGCGCGTGTCGGGCACGGTCACGAAGAGCACCGAGGGCTTGCGGCGGCCGATGTCGATCACCGCGAGCGCCGCCTGGGAGGAACGCTCCTTGCCCTTGACCTCGTAGGTCACCCGGTAGGCGAGCACCCACCCCTTGCCGGTGGCCAGGCGCTGCGAGGCGGTCCAGGTGACCTTGCCCCCCTCGGGGTGGTGGTTGCGGATCGTCCACTTCACCGCGCTCAACGCCACCTTGCGGTAGTCGGCGTCGCTCTTGAGCGGCTTGGCCGGGGTGGCACCGGGCAGGGGTCCCGAGGCGATGACCGTGCGCGGCAGCCCGGCCGAGCCGACCTGCTGGGCGGCGGAGAACGACGGCACGGCCTTGGCGGCCCACGGCTTGCCCAGGCTGGCATAGGTCACCGCGGATTTGGCATCGGTCACCGCGCCCAGCACCACGCTCGGCGTGCCCGGCAGCGCCTTCAGCGCCGTCGCGTCCGGCAGGGCGGGCAGCGTGATCGGAGACACGGTCGGCGAGGGCTGCACCGTGGGCGCCACGCTCTGGCGGACCCCCACCGGGTCCGAGGGCTCGTCGCCGGAGAAGAGCATGAAGATCAGAACCACGATGACGCCGGTGATGACGGCGGCACCAAGGCTGTAGGCGACCCGGATCGGGATGTCGCCGATCCGCATCAGCAGGCCGTCGGACTTCCGTCCCGCTCCGCTCGGCACGCCGGGCCGGACCCGCCCGGCCGGTTGACCCTGCGCACCCGGCTCGCCGAACACGCCGGGCCGCTGCGACGCGCCGGGCCACCCCGTCGCGACGCCGCCGTCCGCCCTGCCTCCCGTGCCCGCCCGACCGGAAGCGCCCGTCTGACCGGAAGCGCCCGTCTGACCAGACGTGCCCGTCCGACCGGAAGCACCGGCCCTGTCGGGACGCCAGGGGCCCGCGGAGCCGCCTATCTGCCTGACCGGGATCGTCCCGAGCCCACCGGACTCGCGCACCCGGTCGGTCTCCGCCCCCGGATCGTCCGCCCCGTCACCGGAAGTCGCGTCGGAACGGCCGGAATCGGGCGGCGGCGAGTGGGGGAACGATCCAGGCGGCGTTGGTCTGGAGACCAACACGGTCTCCTCACCGTCTCCGATGGGAAATCTTCTGGGCACCCGAGGGCTGATGACCGAACCGTCTTCAGCGGGAATGGCGGGAATGGGGGCCGTGGGCGCGTCATATGAGGGGATATATCTCTCGTTAGAGCGCCCGGAGGAGTTACCGCCGACGTCCGCCATACGCGTCAGGGTATGTCACCTGGGAAAGATTCGACGCATCGTCGTTTATTACGCTTCGGCCACGGGATGTGCATCAGCCCAGGTAACCGCCTTTCCCCTTCCATGAACAGAATGTCGTTCTGTATGGTCGCGGCTATGAGGGGCTTCTACGAGATCGCAACGGCCGATCCCGGACGTGTCGCCGTCGTCGCGGGCGACAGCGTGACCTACGGCGAGCTGCACGATCGGGTCAACCAGGTCTCGTACGGCCTTCTGGCGCGCGGTACCCGGCCCGGCGACACGGTCGTGACGGTCCTGTCCAACGGGATCGACGCGATCACGATGATGCTCGCGACATACCAGATCGGCGCCTATCACATCCCGGCGAACTGGCACTACACCGCCGAGGAGATCGGCTACATCATCACCGACTGCGCCGCGCGGGTGGTGGTCGGCTCCGAGCGGTACGGGCACGCCGTGCCGGGCGGGTTCGTGGAGACCGGTGCCCTCGCCGAGGGGCAGCCGACCACCCCGCCCGAGGAACGCAGGGCCGGGTCGATGATGCTCTACACCTCGGGCACCACCGGCAGGCCCAAGGGCGTACGGCGGCGGCTGATCGAGTTGACCCCGGAAGGCCTCCACCCGATCCTGATGCGCAAGAGCTGGCGGCACTTCGGGCTCGAATCCGGTGGGGTGCACCTACTACTGTCGCAGCTCTACCACTCCGCGCCGTACGGGCAGACGATGATGGCCCTGCACTTCGGCCACACGGTGGTGGTGACCGAGCGGTTCGACGCCGCGGAGGCACTGGCGCTCATCGAGCGGCACCGGGTGACCAACGCCTTCATGGTGCCGACCATGTTCCACCGGCTGCTGGCCCTGCCCACCTCCGTCAGAACAAAGCACGATTTATCGTCGTTAACACGTCTCTTTCACGGCGCCGCCCCCTGCCCGCCCGCCACCAAGCAGGCGATGATCGACTGGCTCGGCCCCGTGCTGTGGGAGTACTACGGCTCGACCGAGGCCGCCGTGGTCACCATGGTCTCCTCGGCGGAGTGGCTCCAGCGGCCCGGTACGGTCGGCCGGGCCATCGACGGCATGGAGTTCACCATCGTCGGCGACGACGGTGACGAGCTCCCGCCCGGCGAGCCGGGCCTGGTCTACATCGGCGGCATCAACCGCTTCGAGTACCACCAGGACCCGTCCAAGACCGCCTCGGCCATGCGCGGTCACCTCTACACCCCCGGCGACATCGGCTATCTGGACACCGACGGCTACCTGTTCCTCTGCGACCGGCGCACCGACCTGATCATCTCCGGCGGGGTCAACATCTACCCCGCCGAGATCGAGGCGGTGCTCCAGGAACACCCCTCGGTGGCGGACGTCGCCGTGATCGGCGTCCCCGACCCCGAATGGGGCCAGCGCGTCGTCGCGCTGGTCCAGCCCTCGGCGGACGCCGTGCCCGGCGCGGACCTCACCGGCGAGTTGCTGGCCCACTGCGCGGCCCGGCTGGCACGCCTCAAGCACCCCCGGGTGATCGAATATCGCGACCGGCTGCCGCGCACCCCCACCGGCAAGCTCAGCCGCAGCGGCCTTCGCGAGACGTATCTTCCTGCCTGAGCTGGGAAGATACCCATGCATGGGACGATCAAAGACAGGCGTCGCGTTGCTTGCGACCGCCGTCATGACGCTCGCGGGCTGCGGCCAGGACATGAGTCTGCAACCACCCGGGGCGGCCGGCTCACCCAGCGTCTCAGCGAGCACCTCCCCCGGCGCCTCCGCGGGAGGCTCGCCCGGGGCCACACCGGCTCCCGGAAGCGGCCCCGGTTCCCTGGAGGCCGCCTACGAGCAGATCATCACCAAGGTGCTGCCGTCCATCGTGCAGATCACCACGGGAGAGAGCCTCGGCTCCGGGGTCGTGTACGACACCGCCGGGCACATCATCACCAACGCCCACGTGGTCGGGGGCAGCAAGCGGTTCGAGGTCACGCTCGCCACCGGGGGCACCCCCCGGACGGCCAGACTGATCAGCTCGTTCGAGCTGGGCGACCTGGCCGTGATCAAGGTGGACGACCCGACCGGGCTGAAGCCCGCCGTCTTCGGCGACTCCGCAGGGCTGCGTGTCGGCCAGATCGTGCTGGCCATGGGAAACCCGCTGGGCCTGTCCGGCAGTGTCACCAGCGGGATCATCTCGGCGCTCGGCCGCACCGTCAACGAACCCTCGAACGAGACCTCGCCCGGGGCGACGATCAGCGGGGCCATCCAGACCTCCGCGCCGATCAATCCGGGCAACAGCGGCGGCGCCCTGGTCAACCTCGCGGGCGAGGTCATCGGCGTGCCGACCCTGACCGCCGTCAACCCCGAACTCGGCAACGCCCAGGCCGCGGGCATCGGCTTCGCGATCCCCTCCAACACCGTCAAGGACATCGCCACGCAGATCATCAGGGACGGCAAGGTCACCAACACCCACCGGGCCGCGCTCGGCGTCGTGGTACGGACCGTGATCGACATGAGCGGGGAGCCCGCGGGCGTCAGCGTCGTACGGGTGCTGAAGAACAGCGGCGCGCAGCGGGCGGGGCTCAAGGCCGGGGACCTGATCATCTCGATCGACGGCACGCCCACCCCGTCGACCCAGGACCTGTCGACGGTCCTGTCGTCCCTCAAGCCCGGCGAGGACGCGAAGGTCGAGATCCTGCGCCCCGACGGCTCAAGGACCACCCTCTCCGTTCCCCTTGAGGAGCTGCACGGGAGCTGAGCCGGGGCGGGACCGGGCTCAGCGGGACCGGGCTCAGTAGGGCAGGACGCGATCGCTGAAGGACTTGGCCACGAAGGGCGCCTTGAACTTGGGGAAGGCGATCGTCTTCGCGTCGCCGTCGGAGGTGTAACGCTCGTCGGCGTTCGCCTTCAACCAGTCGAGCCAGGCCACGGAGCAGAACTTGGCGCAGTCGCCCGTCTTGTCCATCGAGCGGATGCGCGGGATGCCGAGCGGGTCGAACTTCTTGTTGAACGGCGACAGCGCGGGGGTGTAACCGGCGAGGAACACACCGCCGTAGTTGTAGGAGACATCACCCGAGGAGCCCTTGAGACCCCACTCCTTGGTGTCGGGCTGGTTGCCGTACGGCAGCGCCAGCGTGACCGGGGGCGTCTTGATCAGCCCGGTGATGAGCCGGTGGCCCGCCGCCACCTCCGCGTTCACCGCCTTCTTCTCCTTGCCCCGCAGGTTGAGGTGGTCGCGGGTGTGGTTGCCGATGTCGAAGCCCTTGTCGGTGAGCCAGAGGAGCATCTGCGCCCCCTCCTCGGGCGTCTGCTTGCCGAACATGTCGCGCGTGACATAGAACGTGCCGACCGGGCGGAAGCCGGGGTGGGTCTTGGCGACGCTCTGCAGGATCGCGACCGCGGTGTTCGGCCGGGGGACGCCCGTCCCGTCCAGCTCGAACTGCGAGGGTGAGGAGTCGTCGAAGGTGAGGACGACGGGATGCTTGCCCGCCGGGATGTCGATATGCCCGGTGACGAACTCGGCCGCGGTGACGGGCACGTAGTCCTCCCTGGCCAGCCGCTCCAGCTCGGTGCGGAACTGTTTGGGAGTGCGGTCGTCCTGGGTCGCGGGCTTGTCGACCACCCGGTGGTACATCAGAACGGGGACCTGACCGAGCTCGTTGGCTTTGACCTTGGCGGCGGCCGCCGTCCTGGTCTTGAGGAGGTTGGCCTGCGAGGCCGCCGCGGCGGCCGACGCCTTGGCCGCGGCGGCCAGCTTCGCCTTCTGCTCGTCGGCCTCGTCCTGTCCCGATCCGCACCCGGCCAGCACGACTCCTGCCGCGACGACCACCACACCGGCCCTGCCTATTCTGAGACGGCCCATCGAATCCTCCAAGCGCGCTGACGATACGCTTCTCATCCCCCTCTGACCTGCGAGTTGACCTCCGCCACTGGCAAAGGTTCGCGCCGGAGCCACTTTCGGCGACATCGCGCGGGCCCTGCCCTTTCCGCGTCGCACCGGCCCCGCCCAGAAGGGGCGTCCGCCGCGGGAAATCGATCGGCAGCGGGATTCTCACCCGGTGTGGAAGCCGCGAGTGACAGGAGTCGTCCGGTATTTAGCGGTGTTACCGATGACTCATTTTGTTGACCATTATTCAATAATTCAGTCACGCTACCGTTGACCTCCCCCTATTTCGCGCCTACCGTCCGGGCATCCGAGCGGGATCCGGACGGCATCGCGAGGAGGAGAGATGGCGGAGCGACTGAGGGGCCGCGGGCTTCTCGGCGAGATGGCGGCCGAGTTCACCGGCACCATGGTGCTGATCCTGTTCGGGGTGGCGGTGGTGGCCCAGGTCGTGGCGGCCGGGGTCGGTGACCACGACAGCATCGCCTGGGCATGGGGGCTCGGGGTGACGCTGGGCGTCTACGTCTCGGCGCGCACCAGTGGCGCCCACATCAACCCCGCCGTCACCGTCGCGCTGGCCGCTTTCAAGGGCTTCTCCTGGCACAAGGTCCTGCCGTACTGCCTGGCGCAGACCGCGGGCGCGTTCGTGGCGGCGCTCATCGTCCGCTTCAACTACGGCGAGGTGCTGGAGAAGGCCGACCCCGGGCTCACCATCAAGACCCAGAGCGTCTTCTCGACCCTGCCGGGCAACGGGTCCCTGCCCGTCGGCACCTGGGGCGCCTTCCGCGACCAGGTGATCGGCACCGCCATCCTGCTCCTGCTCGTCTTCGCCCTCTCCGACACGCGCAACACGGCGCCCATGGCCAACCTCGCCCCCTTCGTGATCGGCCTGGTGGTCGTGGCCATCGGCATGGCCTGGGGCAGCAACGCCGGCTACGCCATCAACCCCGCCCGCGACTTCGGACCGCGGCTCGCCTCGTTTCTGACCGGGTACGAGACCGCCTGGCAGGACCAGTACGGGCAGCTCTACTTCTGGGTGCCGATCGTGGCGCCCCTCATCGGGGGGCTGATCGGGGCGTTCCTCTACGAGATCCTGGTGGCCAGATTCCTTCCTTCCGAGGAGACCGGCCCCGAGGTGGGGCGCGTAACGCCCGAAGACCCGCGCCACCCCTGAACGGGCGCGCGGCGACCGCGGGTAAGAACAGCAGCAGATCCCCCGGAGAATCTCACCAAGGAGGCACCACGCAATGCCTGACTTCGTCGGAGCGGTCGACCAGGGCACGACGAGCACCCGTTTCATGATCTTCGATCACGGCGGCAACGAGATGGCCCGGCACCAGCTCGAACACGAGCAGATCCTGCCGCGGGCGGGGTGGGTCGAGCACAACCCCACGGAGATCTGGGAGCGCACCAGGGCGGTGATCGAGACGGCGCTGAACAGGGCGGGCCTGGTCGCCGCCGACCTCGCCGCGCTCGGCATCACCAACCAGCGCGAGACCACGGTGGTCTGGAACCGGACCACCGGACGCCCGTACCACAACGCGATCGTCTGGCAGGACACCCGCACCGACCGGATCGCCTCGGCCCTGGACCGCGACGGCAGGGGCGACGTCATCCGCCACAGGGCGGGCCTCCCCCCGGCGACGTACTTCTCCGGCGGCAAGATCCAGTGGATCCTGGAGAACGTGGACGGGGTACGCGAGGCGGCCGAGGCCGGAGAGGCGATCTTCGGCAACACCGACACCTGGCTGCTGTGGAATCTCACCGGCGGTACCGACGGCGGCGTGCACGTCACCGACCCCACCAACGCCAGCCGCACGATGCTGATGGACCTGGAGACCCTCGACTGGGACGACGAGCTGCTGTCGTTCTTCGGCATCCCCCGCCGGATGCTGCCGGCCATCGCGCCCTCCTCCCACCCCGGTCTGTACGGCACCACCAGGAGGGGCGGCCCGCTGCGTGGCGAGGTCCCGCTCTCCGGTGACCTGGGCGACCAGCAGGCCGCCACCGTCGGACAGGTCTGCTTCGAGGTGGGCGAGGCCAAGAACACCTACGGCACCGGCAACTTCCTGCTGCTCAACACCGGCACCGATCTGGTCCGCTCGAAACACGGCCTGCTCACCACCGTCTGCTACCGCTTCGGTGAGGAGCCGCCGGTGTACGCGCTGGAGGGTTCCATAGCCGTGACCGGCTCCGCCGTGCAGTGGCTCCGCGACCAGCTCGGCATCATCTCGGGGGCGGCGCAGAGCGAGTCGCTCGCCCGGCAGGTCGAGGACAACGGCGGCGTCTACTTCGTGCCCGCCTTCTCCGGCCTCTTCGCGCCGTACTGGCGGTCGGACGCCCGGGGCGCGATCGTCGGCCTGTCGCGCTTCAACAACAACGCCCACCTCGCGCGGGCCACCCTGGAGGCGATCTGCTACCAGAGCCGCGACGTGGTCGAGGCGATGCGGCAGGACTCCGGCGTCACCCTCGACGTCCTGCGGGTCGACGGCGGCGTCACCGCCAACAACCTGTGCATGCAGATCCAGGCCGACCTGCTCGGCGTACCCGTCTCCAGGCCCGTGGTGGCCGAGACGACCGCGCTGGGGGCCGCCTACGCGGCGGGGCTGGCCGTCGGCTTCTGGAAGTCGAAGGACGAGCTCAAACAGAACTGGCAGGAGGGCCGCCGCTGGGAGCCGCAGTGGTCCGAGGAGCAGCGGACCGTCGGCTACGCCGGCTGGAAGAAAGCAGTCGAACGCACCCTCAACTGGGTCGACGTGTCCTGAACGCCCCGCTCCGCACGCTCCGACGGCCGGGGACGCCTCCCGTCCCTCCCGCCGCCCCTGACCGGTGGGCCCCCTCGGGCATCGGGCACACCGGTCACCGTCTGTGTCCCGTCTGTGTCCCGTCTGCGTCCCGGTCAGGCTCCGGCGAGCAGCTTGCCCAGCCGCTCCACCGTGGGCCGGGACTCCACGTGGAGCCGGGAGACGTCCAGCCCCTCGTCGGCGAGCACGACCAGCAGCGCCTCCTGGCGGATGGCGTAGACGACGATGTATCCGCCGCGGCAACGGGTCACCACCTCAAGAAGCTCCCCCATGCCCACCTCGTAGCCCGTGCGTTTTCCCAGCCCCAGGGTGGTGGCGGCCAGCGCGGCCAGCACCTCGGGCCGCGCACCGTCGCTGTCGGCCGCGACGAGCAGCCCGTCCACCGATGCGACGGCCGTCTCCAGCACGCCGGTCACCTGCTCGCGCAGGATCTTCAGCTCGGCGAGCACCGCCTGCTTGCTCATCAAATACCTCCAGCGTAGAAGCGGCGCGGTGCCACTCGACGAGTTCTTCTCGGAAATCTGAGCGGGCGCAGCCTGTGCGGCGGCCGTTCCACGGTCCGCCCTTCCCCGACGCCCTCATCCACCCGTGAGATCAGGGGCGTCCGCCTCCCGCGGGGGCAGGGACCTGAGGGCGAGGATGGGACGGGGCAGGGCCGGTCCTCCTCCGGCGGGGGCCAGTACTTCATTGATCTTGCTGGTACCCGGGCGGCGGGGCAGCTGGGCAGCCGGGTCCTCGTGCTTTCCGCCAGGTTCGGGGTCGGGGGCGGCTCCGCTCGGCGCGGCCTCGGGGCCGCCGAGGTCGAGCACTCCCTCCTCGACCATTCTGGCGATCTCGCTCATCACGGCGAACAGGCCCTTGCCCAGTACGAAGGCGATGTCGCGCGGTGTCCTGCGGCCGTTCGCCCGTTCCAGCACGGCGCGGCGGATGCGGTCGGAACCGAGCATCGTGGGAACGGGGGTGGCCGGGGGCACCGGCCTGACCCGCATGGACAGGTCGAGCCGGCGCCAGCCGGCCACGTGCTCCATCCGGCGGGCGGTCTCCCGCGCGAGCCGTTCGGGTCCGACGCCCGGCAGGACCGGCAGCAGTGGCAGGTGGTCGTCGGGTCCGGCCGGTTCCGCGACACACGACTCGACGCCGTAGAGGATCATGGCGAACACCGCGTCGAAGAGGGCGGCCATGCACACCGCCTCCAGGCCCGCCTCGCCGATGACGCCGCGCTCGACGAGTTCCGCGGCCAGCCGGTCCGAGGGGGCACCGACCGCGTACGCGTCGGTCCAGTCCCTCTCCGATACCCGGCCCGACCGCAGCAGCAGCGACTCCGGGCCGGGTGCGGCCGGTGTCGTGGCGGCCACCACCAGGCCGTTCCTGATCCACAGGGTCCCTCCGGGGCCGCCCTCAACGCGGAGCACGCCGGAGAAACCCTCCCGCGAGAAGCCGAGCAGAAAGCTTCCCATCTCGCCCAGAACTCCCGGCTCCCCGGTGGTCACGCCGTCATCCCGCCCTGCGGAAGGGAACGGTCCACCGCCCCGTGGGCCGGCCTCGGCCGGGTCATGGCAGACGACGGCACGGGGTCACCTCTGGTTCCGCTCACGGAGGCCGCGTCGTTCACGTACGTGACGTGGGTCGGCCTTGACCACTGTGTCTCCTCCATCTGTCCCGGCAGGCGCGCCCAGCCTGGGAAGGGTGCCGCCGCACGCGCCCCCGGGACGGGCCGGGAGGCGTCCGGGCACGGCAGACCTCTCACTCCGCGGACGGGACAGGTCATGCCCTCGACCACAGGATGGAGCTCCGGGTATCCCCTCGGATGAACCGGTCATCCGTTACTACACCATATTGCACTTCACTAACGGTAGTGGGTGAGTGTACTTTACGTATCTACCGCCACAGATGACCTCGTTCGCACGTCCGATAACTCCGTCCGGCGAGGCGGCGCCCGTACCGGCCCCCCTGGGAAAGAAGCTCATGAACATCGAAACCGCCCTCAAGGAAGCCATGACGATCGACGGCTCGGTCGGCGCGGCACTGGTCGACTACGAAAGCGGCATGTGCCTCGGCACGATCGGAGGAAGCCGCGATCTGGACCTGGAGGTGGCGGCGGCGGGCAACACCGAGGTCGTCCGTGCCAAGGTCCGGACCCTGTCGGCGCTGAACGTCAACGACTCCGTGGAGGACATCCTCATAACGCTGGCCAGGCAGTATCACATCATCAGGCTGCTGGCCGACAGCGGCGGCCACACCTTCCTCTACCTGGTGCTCGACCGGGACCGTGCCAACCTCGCCCTGGCCAGGCACCACCTTCGGCGCATCGAGAGCTCGCTCACCATCTAGGCCCGGGAGAACCACCGCCGGGTGCGAAGGGAATCCCGGCGCGCGAGTCCGCCACATCCGGCGGCCGCGCCCCGACGAGGACGAGGACGAGGTCACCGTGCTGACAGCGGACGCCCTGCATGAACGAAGGCCCGCATGAACGAAGGGCGGTCGGGGCGGCGAGGTCGCCGCCCCGACCGCCCTTCGGCGATCTGTTCCGCACGGTTCGAGCGCGGAACGGGGGTGGAGGTGGCGGGAATCGAACCCGCGTCCTTCAACTTCAAGACAGGGCTTCTCCGGGTGCAGCCTGCTGTGCTTTTCTCAGCCCCGGCAATCACGCAGGCAAGTTGCCGACGGGCTCAGCCACTGTAAGATTTCCCGATCTTCCCCGTGGCCGGGTCGATCGGTTGAGCCTCCTAGCGATGCCGGATCCGGGCCGGAGGCGCTCCCGGGCCGGCAGAAGTCACTCGCTGCTTAGGCGGCGAGTGCCAGGTTGCCCTGGCTGACTTCGGAGTGCGTCTTATTGGCACTTGTTGGTCGCGGTCACAGTGTTAACGAGGTTATGTCCGCAGTCCTCGACCCGCTTCACCTGGCTTGCAAAGCCAAAGTCGAAACCAGTCACCCCCCTGTTGAATTTTCAACCCGCCCCCGAGGGGGCGAGCTATCCGAAGATACCTGTTACAACAGAGGTAACGCCAATCGAATTCCCGCCCGGTGCGCCGGGCGAGGCGGTGGGGGCGCGGCGGAGTGCGGGCACCGGGCCGGGAACACCGAAACCCCGGGGACGCCCGCGAATCGCGAGCGTCCCCGGGGTCGACCGGCAGGGTCGAGCCGGTCCTGACGGGCAGGGCCTCCCCCGAGATGAGGCCCTGATCTCATCACAGCGACCGAGCCCGCAACCCCCCAAGCGGTGCCCGGTCACTTAGAAGGACGCAAACGAGGCACCCTGCGGTTGCTCAGGGTGAAAAGAATATTCCGGGAGGTCACAGCCCAGCGTGGAGCCCCTGGAAGAACCGTCCCGCGGCGGCCGCACCTGCCGTGGGGTCGGGGCTCTGCATCAGCACGGCGACGGCCACGTCTCCCTGCCATCCCACGAACCAGGCGAACGGCTTGCGGTTCTGCGAGGCGACGGCCGTGATGCCGTGGACGGGGTCGCCGGGGGCCGCGGCGGCACGTGCCGAGCCCGCGGTCACGCCACTGCGCATGAAGGTGCGGAGGGTGTCGACGGTCTTGTCGTCCAGTTTGATCGGATCGGGCGCCTTGTAAGGCTCGGTCTCCGTCGTGGGATCGGTGGTCCGAGGGTCGGTGACCAGAACCGGCGGACGCCAGGTGCCCGAGGCGACCGCCCCGGCGACCAGCGCCATGGAGAGCGGGCTGACCAGCACGTTCTGCCCGGCGAGTGCCTTCGCCGTGGCGGCGTCGTTCTTGAGCGGCCTCATGGAACCGCTGAACCCCTTCAGCGGCAGGGCCCAGGGCGCCCCGATGCCGAACTTCGCGGCGGCGGACGCCAGCTCGGAGCCGTCGATCCTGCGGGCCAGCGAGGCGAGCGCGGTCACGCAACCGGTGGCGAAGTTGGCCTGAAGGGTCGGCGTCACCCCGATGGGCGCGCCCTCCTGATGGAACGCGACACCACCGACGGTCCGGTCCGCGGGACAGGCCAGCTTCTGCTTGGGGCTGATCCGCGCCTTGAGCATGCCCTCGACGGACATGATGGAGAACGCGGTCCCCGCGGGGAACCTCCCGGCGAGGGCGTGCTTCTCCTGGTTGTACTCGTTGGTGCTGGACACCGCCAGAATGTCGCCGGTCGAGGCCTGAACCGCGACCATCATGCCGGACCCGCCCAGCAGCGCGCTGTCGGCCGCCTTCTGGTGGGCGCGGTCGAGCGTGGTCTGCACCGGCGAGGTGGAACGGTCGGGCCGCCACTTCTTGAGCTCGGTCACCTTGAGCGTCTTGAGATCGACAGTGATCACACGGGTGTCGGTCGAGCCGGTCAGGTGCTCCTGGTACGCCTTCTGCAGACCGGCCCTGCCGACCGTGTCCCCGGCCCGCTGCGGACCGCCGAGCTGCTGCTCGGTCTCGGGGGTGACGGCGGTGACGGTGCCGACGATCTGGGTGGGCGAGGCGGGGGCGACCGACTGCTCCTGCTGGGAGAGGATGATGCCGGGGATCGCCTCCAGCTGGGCGCGGAGCTGCCCGAACTTCGTACGGCCGAAGGTGACCAGCGGGACCTGGAGGTTGGGCTGGGCGGAACGGATCCGGCTCAGCAGGCGGTCATGCGGAAATCCAGTGATCTTGGAGAGCCGCTGGCAGAGCTTGTCCGCCTCGTCGTTCTTCAGATTGGCCGGAATCACGCTCGCCACGTGCAGGATGGCCTTCTCCTGCAGCGGGTCGCGGTTGCGGTCGAGGATCGGCTGGCGCCCCTCGGGGGTGACCTTCACGGCGAACCGCTGCCCCTCGCGCAGCTGGGGGTGGAGAACGCTGGGCGACCAGCGCACCTTCCAGCTGCCGTCGACCAGGTGCAGCGGGAGCTTGCCCTCGTACTCCCACAGGGGGTTGTTCTCCCCCAGGTCGACCTCGGCGTCGAAGTCGGCCTCGACCTCGTCCGCGGCGCGCCGCATGCTCTTGACGTTGAAGCGGAACGAGGCCGCGTCCAGCTGGAGTTTGGCGTCTTCGAGCGCCTTGCTGACAACCTTCTCATCGCCGTCGGTGCGCTTGGCCGCCGCGGCGTAGTCGCCCGTCTGCCAGCCGATCAGGAAGTCGCGCACCGCCTCGTGGGCCGAGGGCTCCTCGAAGCAGGCGGACAGCATGGGAGCCGTCACCGCCAGCGCGAGCGCCGCGGAGGCGGCACGCCTGGCCCTTCCTCTCACCGTCATCTGTTCCTGTGCCTGAGCGCGCGTGCCATCTCCCGCTTGGCCTGGTTCTCGGCCAGCGTCTGCCGCTTGTCCCAGTCCTTCTTTCCCTTGGCGAGGCCGATCTCGATCTTGGCCCTGCCGTCCTTGAAGTAGATGGCGAGCGGCACCAGGGTCAGGCCGCCCTCCTTGGTCTTGGCGACCAGCTTGTCGATCTCCTTGCGGTGCAGCAGGAGCTTGCGGGATCGGCGCGCGGCGTGGTTGGTCCAGGTACCCATGGTGTATTCGGGGATGTGGACGTTGATCAACCATGCCTCGCCGTCCTTGATGACGGCGTACCCGTCGAGGAGGGAGGCGCGGCCGAGCCGCAGTGACTTGACCTCCGTGCCCTGGAGCACAAGACCAGCCTCGTAGGTGTCCTCGATGTGGTAGTCGTGCCAGGCACGCTTGTTCTGGGCGATTACCTTCCGCCCGGTCTCACGTGGCATGTCTTGAGCCTACCGGTCAGCGGAGCCGCGAACCGCGCCCGAGAGCGGCGCGCGGGCGCCGGGCGCCCGCGCGACGGTCCTGGAGGGGCACGGGGGCGTCACACCCGCAGGTAGCGGCGGAGCGTGACGAAGGAGGCCAGCACACAGATGAACACACCGATGACCATGGTGAGACTGATCACCGAGGCGACCGTCTCCCAGGAGAGCTGGCTGTTGGGAGAGAGGTAGAGCTGCACCCCGTCGAAGAGGAAGACCTTGCTGACGATCAGCATCACCGCGGACACCACACCACCGATCAGACCGGCGATGACGCCCTCCATCACGAACGGGAGCTGGATGTAGAGGTTGGAGGCGCCCACCAGGCGCATGATGCCGGTCTCACGCCTGCGGTTGTACGCCGAGAGCCTGACGGTGTTGCCGATCAGCAGGGTGGCCGCGAAGACCAGGATGATCGCCACGATGAGGGCGGCCCAGCGGAGCTTCTCCAGCAGCCCGAAGAACTTCTCCAGGAGCTCCTTCTGGTTGACCACGTTGGAGACTCCCGGGGCGCCCTTGACCGCCTCGATCACCGGCCCGTAGGCCTCCGGGTCCTTGAGCTTGACCCGCAGCGACTCGGGCATGTCCTCGACCTGGATGGCGGAGAGCAGCACCGTGTTGTTGGCGTTCTGGTCCCGGAAGTTCTTGTAGGCCTCGGCCGCGTTCTCCACGGTGACCTGCTCGACCTGCGGCATGGCCTCGATGGTCGCCTTCAACTCGGCCTGCTCCTGGGCGTTGACACCGCCACTGCCCTTGCACTGCGGGAAGGGGTCGTTCTTCTTGCACAGGAAGACCGAGACCTCGACCTTGTCCGCCCAGAAGTCCTTCATGCTGGAGATCTGGGAGTTGATCATCAGACCGACGCCCAGCAACGCCATGCCGATCGCCACGGTCACGATGACCGCGATGGTCATCGTGAGGTTGCGGCGGAGGCCGATCCAGACCTCGGAGAAGATGAAGTTTGCCCGCATGCTCTTCCTGTCGCTCTTTCCGGTCCTGGTGTCAGTACGCCTGGCCGTACACGCCCCGCGACTGGTCACGGACGATCTTGCCGTCCTCCAGTTCCACCACCCGCTTGCGCATGGAGTCGACGATGGCCGCGTCGTGCGTGGCCATGACGACCGTGGTGCCGGTCCGGTTGATCCGGTCGAGCACCTTCATGATGCCGATGCTCGTCGCGGGGTCGATGTTTCCGGTCGGCTCGTCGGCCAGCAGGATCATCGGCCGGTTGACGAACGCCCGGGCCATCGCGACCCGCTGCTGCTCGCCACCGGACAGCTCGTCGGGCATTCGGTGTGCCTTGCCTTCAAGGCCGACGAGCTCGACGACCTCGGGGACCACCTTACGGATGAAACGCCGTGGCTTGCCGATCACCTCCAGAGCGAACGCGACATTTTCATACACGTTCTTGTTCGGGAGCAGCCGGAAGTCCTGGAAGACACAACCGATCCGGCGGCGCAGGTGCGGGATCTTGAAGTTGGACAGTCGGGCGAGGTCCTTGCCGGCCACGTGGATCGCGCCCGAGTTGGGGCGCTCCTCCTTCAGGACCAGGCGGAGAAAGGTCGATTTCCCGGACCCCGAGGGGCCAACGAGGAACACGAACTCGCCCTTGTCGACATCGACGCTGACGTGGTCCAGCGCGGGCCGGTTCTGGTTCGCGTAGACCTTGGTGACATTATCAAAATGGATCACGGGCGCATCACGGCATGCCAGTCTAGGGGGTAGGACGGTCGCAGGAGTGGCAGAGGGCCACTTCCACCTCTCGCCGATCGGGGGGCGCCGGTCATTTACGCTTGATCGACGTTCCGGTTGGCCGGAGCCCAGTCTAGGGGGAAGACTGGCATGGAACGTCCATAACGGAAACAAAACGATTCGGCGCCCGGTAACGACCGGATAAAGTGGTTCTGACCTCGAAGAGGGAGGACGGCATGAGCTGTGAAGACCTGGTCTGCGCGGGGTGTGCTCACCCCGTGGCCGAGGGCCGCTGCCCTCGCTGCCGCGCGTACCGCGCTCAGCACCACCACGGCCTCGGCGGCATGACCCCCGCGTTCATCGCCCTGGTGCTGATCGTGCTCTTCTTCCTCACCTTGGCCCTGAGACACCTCAGCGGGACCTGACGGCGTCCCTGGGGGGACACGGCCTCACGGACGCCCAGGCGCCCGTGAGGCGAGCACGCGGCCTACCCGCCCTCGACGCCCGCCTCCTGGCGGCGGGTCCAGCGGATCTCGGCCTCGATGAAGCCGTCCAGGTCTCCGTCGAGCACCGCGCTCGGGTTGCCCGCCTCGGCGCCCGTCCGCAGGTCCTTGACGATCTGGTACGGGTGCAGCACGTAGTTGCGGATCTGGGTGCCCCACGACGTGGTCGACTCGCCCCGGATCTCGTTCAGCGCCGCCGCCTCCTCCTGCCGCTTGCGCTCCAGCAGCTTGGACTGCAGGACCGCCATCGCGGTCGCCTTGTTCTGCAGCTGCGAGCGCTCGTTCTGGCAGGAGACCACGATGCCGGTGGGCAGGTGGGTCAGCCGGACCGCGGAGTCGGTCGTGTTGACGCCCTGGCCGCCGGGGCCCGAGGAGCGGTAGACGTCGACGCGCAGATCGTCCTCGTTGATGTCGATGTGGTCCGTCGTCTCGACGACCGGCACCACGTCGACGCCCGCGAAGGAGGTCTGCCGGCGGCCCTGGTTGTCGAACGGGCTGATGCGGACCAGGCGGTGCGTGCCGTGCTCGCCGCGGAGGGTGCCGTACGCGTACGGCGCCTTGACCGTGAAGGTCGTCGACTTGATCCCGGCCTCCTCCGCGTAGGAGGTCTCGTAGATGTCCGTCGGGTAGCCCTTGCGCTCGGCCCACCGCAGGTACATCCGCTGGAGCATCTGGGCCCAGTCGGCGGCGTCCACGCCACCGGCCTGGGACTGGATGGTGACGACCGCCTCACGGGCGTCGTACTCGCCGGACAGCAGGGTGCGGACCTCCAGCGCGCCGATGTCGTTCTTCAGGGACGCCAGCTCACGGTCGGCCTCCTGCTGGGTGTCCTCGTCGTCCTCGGAGGCGGCCAGCTCGTACAGGACTGAGAGGTCGTCCAGCCGCCGCCCCAGCGACTCGACCCTGTTGACCTCGCCCTGGAGGTAGGAGAGCTTGCTGGTGACCTTCTGTGCGCGCTCCTGGTCGTTCCACAGGTCCGGCGCGGCGGCCTGATCCTCCAGCTCCTCGATCTGCTTGCGAATCGCGCCGAGGTCGAGCACGTCCTGGATGCTGTTCAGCGTCCCGGTAAGCTCGTTGATCTGTTCTGCCGGATCGATGAGTGCCACGTCTGTAAAGGGTACGCGACCTTCGCACCCGATCGTGTACGGCACTCTCCCCCACCATGGCTAGCATGGCCCGCATCGGGGAGCATCGGGAGGTGGACGTGCGCGGACGCAGGCGAAGGGGCGTGCTCGCGCTCGCGCTGGCACTGGCCGCCGCGACCGCGGCGTGTTCCGATCCCCGTTCCGTCTCCGGTGACGCGCGGCCGGGGCGGAGCCCGTCGGGATCTCCGGCCGGTGACACGTCGGCCGCCCGCCCCACGACGGCGCCGTCGCTCCCAGCGCCTCCGGTCACCCTCGACGAGGCGGCGAAGGCCCTGGCCGGCGTCCTGGGCGCCGACGGGGTGCTGGGTGCGGCGACGCCGCACCTGGACGCCGACCGCAGGCTCATGCGGGAGCAGACCCGCGACGGGCAGGAGGCCCTCACGGTGGCGGCCTTCAACGGCTCCGCCGGGGCACTCCCCTCGTACACGTGGGGCGCCCCCGAGCTGCTGGTCCCGCGCGGGCAGGACGGCCCCCTCTGGTTCGCCGCGATCGTGGACCGCAGGGAGCCCTCCGGCGGGGTCCGCACCGCCGTGCTGACCCTCATGCGGTCACCCGGGGAGGATTGGCGGCTCAGCTCGACCTCGCTGCTCGATGAGGGCACCCGGCCCCCCGAGATCACCAAGGACGCCGACGGGTACGCGACGTCGCTGGGCGAGGATGACGCGACCGTGGCGATCAGCCCGCGGCTCATGGCCCCGCTGCACGCGACCTCGGCCGAGGAGGGCGAGCGGGGGTTCGCGGCCGGGCTGATCGAGAAGAGCCCGCACACGACCGGCTTCGCCGACGAGATCGCGAAGCGGCGCAGGGACGGGAAGAGCGCGTGCCTGGGCTACGACTCGATCTTCGCCGCGAGCAGCTACCCGGTGCACGCGTTGCGCACCACCGACGGCGGCGCGCTGGTCGTCTACTCGCTGATCAGGACGACGACCAGGAGCGTCAAGATCGATCCGTGCGCGTCGGACGCCCGTATCCCGCCGGACGCCAGGAAGCTGACGACCGAGAGCTTCATCCGTGAGGAACTGCGCACCGTGGAGACGCAGCTGTACGTGAGCACGGTCCCGGCCAAGGACAGCGGCCGGCCCGCCAGGGTCATCGGCTACCTGGGCGGCCTCACGAAGGTCATCGTGAGCTGACCGGTCCGCCCGGGTCCCCCGCGAGGGACCCGGGCGGGCGGCTCACGCCTCGGCGTGCGGGAGGTTGACGGTGGCCGCCAGCGTGCGGATCGCGCGCAGCGCCACCGACAGGGTCGCGAGGTCGAAGTTGTCGCTCTCCCAGATCTCCGACAGGGTCTGCTTCGCCCGCGAGACCGCGGCCGAGTTGGCCTCGGCCCAGCGCGCCAGGCGCTCCTCGGGCGACAGCCCCGGCGTGCTGTGCACCAGGACGTTGTGGGTGAGCGCCGCGTGCGCGGCGTAGAGGTCGTCGCGGAGCGCGGCCCGCGCCATGGAGTTCCAGCGGCTGTCCCTGGGCAGCGCGATGACGCGCTCGCGCAGCCTGGAGAGCTGAAGCCGGTCGGCGAGGTCGAAGTAGACCTCGGCGACGTCGTGCACCGGCCTGTCGGTGCGCGCGGCCACCTCGACCAGATCGAACGTGGAGTAGGCGGGCACCATCGCGGCGACGCGCTCGGCCAGCTCGGCGGGGACGCCCCGGGAGACGAAACCGTCGCGCCGCTCCTCGAACGCGACCAGGTCGGCCCCGGTCAGCAGCTTGGGCAGGTGCGGCAGCAGGCCGTTCATGCTCTTGGCGAAGAAGTCGACCGTGGAGGCCAGGTCCAGCGGCGGGCGCCGGTTGCCCAGCAGCCACCTGGTGCCCCGCTCGACGAGCTTGCGGGCCTCCAGCTCCATGGCGATCTGGGCGGAGGTGTCGACCTTGTTGTCCAGCTCCTCGATCTGGCGCCAGAGGCTGGGCAGGTCGAAGACCTCGCGCGTCACCAGGTAGGCGCGGGCGATGTCGGGAGTGGACGCGCCGCTCTCCTCACCGAGGCGGAACATGAAGGTGGTCCCGCTGGAGTTGACCAGGTCGTTCACCACACCGGTGGTGATGATCTCCCTCCGGAGCGGGTGGGTGTACATGTAGGCGCGAACCTCCCCGTTGCGCAGTGCCGAAGGGAAGTAGGACACCAGCCAGGACGTCAGGTAGGGATCGTCCGGCAGGTCGGAGGCGAGGATCTCGGCGTCGGTCACCAGCTTGGTGTAGGCCAGCAGCACCGAGAACTCCGGCGCGGTGAGTCCGAGCCCGGCCTGACGGCGCTCGGCGAGCGTCTTGTCCGACGGCAGGAACTCCAGCTCCCGGTTGAGCAGGCCGGCCCGCTCCAGCTTGCGCAGCTGGCGCGAGTGGATGTGCAGCATGTCGGCCGCCTGCTCGCGGGCGGCGGCCAGAACCACGTTCTGGTCGTAGTTGTCACGCAGGACCAGCTGGGCCACCTCGCCGGTCATGTCGAGGAAGAGCTGGTTGCGCCGCTTGTCGGTGAGATCCCCCTCCCGGATCGCCCGGTCCAGGAGGATCTTGATGTTGACCTCGTGGTCGGAGGTGTCCACACCGGCGGAGTTGTCGATGAAGTCGGTGTTGATCAGCCCGCCGTTGAGCGCGAACTCTATCCGGGCGAGCTGGGTGAAGCCCAGGTTGCCGCCCTCGCCGATCACCTTGCAGCGCAGCTCGGCGGCGGTGACCCGCAGGCCGTCGTTGGCCTTGTCGCCGACGTCGGCGTTGGACTCGCTCGCCGCCCTGACGTAGGTGCCGATGCCGCCGTTCCACAGCAGGTCGACCGGGGCTCGCAGGATGGCGCTGATCAGGTCGGCCGGGGCCAGCGACATCACGTCGTCGTCGAGGCCGAGCGCGGCGCGCATCTGCGCGGAGATGGGGATCGACTTGGCCGTACGGGGCCAGACGCCGCCTCCGGTGGAGATCAGCGAGGCGTCGTAGTCGGCCCATGAGCTGCGGGGCAGCGCGAACAGCCGGGCGCGCTCGGCGTAGCTCCGGGCGACGTCCGGGTGGGGGTCGACGAAGACGTGCCGGTGGTCGAACGCCGCGACCAGCCGGATGTGCTGGGAGAGCAGCATGCCGTTACCGAACACGTCACCGGACATGTCGCCGATTCCGGCCACGGTGAAGTCGGTGTTCTGGATGTCGACACCGGTCGTGCGGAAGTGGTACTTGACCGACTCCCAGGCGCCCCGGGCGGTGATGCCCATGGCCTTGTGGTCGTAGCCGATCGAGCCGCCGGAGGCGAAGGCGTCGCCCAGCCAGAAGCCGTACTCCTTGGACACGGCGTTGGCGATGTCGGAGAACGTCGCGGTGCCCTTGTCCGCGGCGACCACCAGGTAGGTGTCGTCCTCGTCGTGCCTGACCACGTCGGCGGGCGGGACGACCTGGCCGTCGACGAGGTTGTCCGTGAGGTCGAGCAGCCCGGAGATGAACATCCGGTAGCAGGCGATGCCCTCGGCCAGGGTGTCCTCTCGTGATCCCGACTTCGGCGGATTTTTGACGACAAAGCCACCCTTGGAGCCGGTGGGAACGATGACGGTGTTTTTCACCATCTGCGCCTTCACCAGCCCGAGCACTTCGGTGCGGAAGTCCTCCATCCGGTCCGACCAGCGCAGCCCACCCCGCGCGACCTTGCCGAACCGCAGGTGAACACCCTCGACCCGGGGCGAGTAGACGAACACCTCGAACTTCGGCCGGGGCAGCGGCAGCACGCTGATCGACGGCGAGTCCAGCTTCAGGCTGACGTACGGCTTGCGCTCGCCGCCGACCCGCTGGAAGTAGTTGGTCCGGAGCGTGGCCCCGATCATCTCCAGGTAGGCCCGCAGGATCCGGTCCTCGTCCAGGGAGGCCACCTCGTCCAGGGCCGCGAGGATCTCCTCGTGCAGCGCGTCGGCCAGGTCCGCGCGGACCTCCGCCGGGCGCCGGGGGTTGAGCCTGGCCTCGAACAGGCGCACCAGCAACCGCGCGAGCCGCACGTTGCCCATCAGCACCCGCTCGATGTACTCCTGGCTGAACGTGGTGCCCGCCTGGCGCAGGTACCTGGCGTAGACGCGCAGGATCTCGGCCTGCTCCCAGGTCAGACCGGCGGTCAGGACCAGCCCGTTGAACCCGTCGCTCTCCACCCGCCCGGCCCACAGGGCGCCGAACGCGTCCTGGAAGAGCCGCTTGAACTCGTCCCTGTCCACCTCGGGCGAGGGCGTGTAGCGCAGGCCGAAGTCGTAGATCCAGGCGTCCTTGGTCGCCGGGTCGTTGTCGCGGTCGATCTCGTACGGCCGCTCGTCGACCACCTCCACGCCCATCCGCTGGAGCAGCGGCAGCACCCTCGACAGGGAGACGGGCGCGCCGAGGCGGTAGAGCTTGAAGCGACGCTCTCCCTCCGAGGCGTCGTAGGGCTCGTAGAGGTTCATCCCGATCTCGTCGGAGGAGCCGGCCAGCGCCTCCAGGCGACGCAGGTCGGCGACCGCCATCCGGGCGGGGAAGTCGGCCTTGTACCCCTCGGGGAACGCCGAGGCGTAGCGGCGGACGAGCCCGGGGGCCTCGTCCTCGGGGCTCAGCTCGGTGATCGCGGTGACCAGGTCGTCCTCCCAGGACCTGGTGGCGGCGGCCAGCCTCGCCTCCAGTTCCTCGACGTTCACCGCGTCGGCGTGCAGCGGCCTGCCGCGCTCGCCACGCACGACCACGTGCAGCCGGGCGAGGGCCGACTCGCCGATCATCGCGCTGTAGTCGAAGGAGGTGCCGCCGAGCGCCCTGAGCAGGATGTCCTGCATCTTGACGCGGATCTTGGTGGTGTAGCGGTCGCGCGGAAGGTAGATCATGCACGAGACGTAACGGCCGTAGTCGTCAGGGCGGAGAAAGACCTTGACCTGCTTGCGCTCGCGGAGCCTGAGCACGCCGAGCGCGATCGGCAGCAGCTGCTCCACCGAGGTCTGGAAGAGCTCGTCCCTGGGGAAGGTCTCCAGGATCTCGATGAGGTCCTTGCCGTCGTGGCTGTCCGCGGTCAGGCCGGCGAGCACGATCACCTCGGCCAGCTTGCGCCGGAGCACCGGGACGCGCGAGATCGACTCACTGTAGGCCACATGGGTGAAGAGGCCGAGGAAGCGCCGCTCACCGACGACCTCGCCCGAGGCGTCGAAGAGCTTGACGCCCACGTAGTCGAGGTAGGCGGGCCGGTGGACCGTGGCGCGGGTGTTGGCCTTGGTGATGATCAGCATCTGCTGTTTCTCGCGGGCCTTGGCGCGCAGCTCGGGAGGGAGCGCGGCGAAGCTGCCGGAGTCGGCACGGTCGTTGCGGAGGATGCCCAGCCCGGTCCCGGGCATCGGGTGCAGCCTGTCGCCCTCCTCGCTCTCCTCCAGGCGGTATTCGCGGTAGCCCAGGAAGGTGAAGTGCCCGTCGGCCAGCCAGCGCATCAGCTCCAGGCTGTCCTCCACCCCGGCGGGGTCGAGGGGCGGCGGGTTGGCCGAGATGTCCTCGGCGGTCCGCAGGGCGAGCGCACGCATCTTGACGAAGTCCTCGACGGCGCCGCGCACGTCCTCCAGGACGCGCTGCAGTTCGGCCTCTATCGACCTGAGCACGGCGGGGTCGGCCTGCCTGTCGACCTCGAAGTGCATCCAGGACTCGGCGAGCATCTGCCCGGTGACGTCCTCCTGGCCGCGTCCGAGCAGCTTTCCGGTCATGTCCCTGCGCACCCGCATCTGCGGGTGGATGACCAGGTGGGTGCCGATGTCGTGGCGGTCGAGCTCCATCGTCACCGAGTCGACGAGGAAGGGCATGTCATCGGTGACGATCTCCACGATGGAGAACCCGGGGTCCCAGCCGTGCTCTTCCAGGCTCGGCGTGTAGGCCCGGACCAGGGCTCGGCCCTGGGGGCGCTCCCTGGCGAGCTGCCGCTGGGCGATCGCCGGGCCGTACAGATCGACCGGGTTCCGGCTCAGCAGGTCCTCCGGGGCGACATGCCGGTAGTAGAGCCGCAGAAAGGCGAGCGCCTCCTCCACGCTCACGTGGTCGCTGCCAGGTGTGTGCGCGCACGTCTCGGCGGCACTCCTCAGCAGCTCGTCCTTGGCCTCGTCGAGCGGCATGTCGCTCTCACTCCTTTGTGAGGGATTTTGCACATTTTGATGAGGAACCATGTTGAAACTCATGATTCCCGCCAGGGAGAAAGTGATGTCTCCGCACCCGCGTTCCGGTGTGCGGCGCCCTCTTCGGGCCACCCGTTCCCGGTCACGCTCCCCGTTCGGAGACCCGGGGCGCGGAACGCCCGCCACACGGTGGCCGTCTCGTCACGGGTGGGTGGGGTTCCGGCCGGTTGCCTCGGCTCGTCATGTGAGCCGAGATCTCTCACCGTCGCCCGCGGAGAACGGAAGGTCTCCGGGCCGGAGACGACGGACTCTCCCTGGGAGATGGCGGTAGGACAATCATCCCACAGGGTCGCCTCGGCGAGGCTACGGCGCAGCCGGGCGAGTCGGGTCTCGCTCCCTGCACCTCGCCCGGCGGGCGGGGCCGTCCGGCCCGCACTCCGCCCATCGGGCTTGGCCCGTGGCACGACACCTCCAGTGGCCCTTTGCCCCGATCCTCGTTGACCGGGGCACACCACCGTTACTGATATCACCCGAAAACCGGCCAAACGTCAATGTGACGTTCGACCGTCGTCCATGGAGTTGGAGCGGTCCCGCCGGACCACATCGAGGAATCCGGGAACCTCGCTCAGTTCCCGGAGCTCGATCTGGCACTCCTCGCATGTCATGAGGTGACGTTGGAACGCCTCGTGGTCCTCTTCGTCGAGCACCCCGAGGGCGTACGCCGCCACGTCATGATGCGGGGAGGGGAACATCAGCTCGCGACACCTCTCTCCTTCAGAACCTTTCGGAGAGCCCGGATCCCGTAGTAGAGCCGGGACTTGACCGTACCCGGCGGTATCCCGAGGATTTCCGCCGCCTCGTTAATCGTACGGTCCCGTAGGTAAGTCTGCTCTATGACTTCACGGTGTTCTGGGGACAGTTCTCGCAACGCCTCGGCGACGATCATCGCCTCCAGCGCGCGATCGGCTCCGTCGGGAACCGGCACAGCGTTCGCGTCGGCGGGTTCGACCTCCTGTGGTCTGGTCCCTCGCCTGCGACGACCGTCGATGACGATACGGCGGGCGACGGTGAGGAGCCAGGCCCACAACAGACCCGGCTCTCGTTGCAACCTCTCTGCGTTACGCCAGGCTCGGACGAGCGTCTCCTGGACGACGTCCTCCGCCCATTGCAGGTCGTTGCCTGTGGCCTTGCGCACATGACGGAGCAAGGGGACACCGAACTCCCGGTACAGGTCCTCTACCAGGACAACATCGGTGTCCGTGCTCTCGAACCGACTGTCGAGTTGACGACGCACGGGCACATCTTTACACCTTCGTTATCAGTCACGTCTGCAACTCCCGTAACTCCGGTCATTTCTAACTATCTACTCACTTCCCATGAACCGGCCCGGGTGATAGCGCGTACCTCCCCCCAAGTGCGCCCGCATCGGCGGGCCTCGGGGAAAGGAAACGACATGGCAGTGCGGCACATCCCGTGGCCGGTCGGAACTGTCCTCCTCCTGGCGTACCCGGTCCTCCCCGGGCCGGACGGCACGTTCGGCACCGCGCCGGGCACCGAGAAGGCCCTGGTAAAGGCCGGTATCTGAGAGCGGAACCGGGCCATGTTCAGATCACTGTTCCGCCGCTTCAAGAACGGCGAACCCCTGCTGTTCGGGGTCTTCATCGCGGTCGCCGCGGTGGCGGTCGTCCTGATCACCCCACCCGGCGGCACCGCGTCCCTGGCCACCGAGGGCTGGACCCAGACCCCGCAGGGGCCCCTGGGAGCGGCCGACCGCGACCTGCTGGTCAAGGTCCGCCTGGCCGGGCTCTGGGAGATTCCCAGCGGCCAGCAGGCCCAGCAACGGGCCGCGGGCAAGCGGGTGAAGGAGGTCGGCATGCACCTGATGACCGACCACCTCAAGCTCGACGAGGAGGTTCGCGCCCTCGCCGCCAAGCTGAACGTGCCGCTGCCCAGCCAGCCCAACGCCGACCAGCAGTCCTGGATGGCGCAACTGGCGGCGGTGAACGCCGGCGCCGAGTACGACCTGCTGTTCGCCCGGCTGCTGCGGCAGGCCCACGGCAAGGTCTTCACGGTGGTCGCCGCGGTACGCGCGGGCACCCGCAACGACCTGGTCCGGCCATTCGCCCAGCGGGCGGTGGAGGTGGTCATGAAGCACATGACCCTGCTGGAGAGCACGGGGCTGGTCGACTACTCGACCCTGCCGGAGCCCCCCGCGCCCTCGCCACCGCCCGTCACAGCCGCTCTCGACACACCTGTGAGGAGAGAACACGCTTGAAACGCATGAAACGCTCGCTCGTCCCCCTGTCAGCGCTGGCGCTCGCCGCCGGCACGCTCACCACCGTCACGTTCACGGCGGCGCGCACGGCCCCCGCCTACGCCGACCACTGCGATCCCGCCGAACAGGGCCAGAACCAGCGGAGCCAGCAGAACCAGGCACCCCCCACGCAGGACGCCCCGGCCGAGAATCCGCCGGCCCAGGACCAACCCGCCCAGGACCAACCCGCCCAGGACCAACCGGCACAGGACCAACCCCCGCAAGATCAGCCGGCTCAGAACCCGCCGGCGCAGGACCAGCCCGCCCAGGACCAGCCCGCCGACGCGCCCCCCGCGGCCGGAAGCCTCATCCAGGCGGCTCCCACGCCGCCACCGGCCGCCCCCGAGGAGTCCGTCGACCGGCAGACCGCCCAGAACAACATCGACTCCCGCCGCAGGCAGCCCACGCAGGCCCCAACTCAGGCGCCCACTCAGGCGCCCACCGATGCCCCGCCGGCCGACGCGCCCACGGACGCTCCCCCCGGCCAGACCCCCGCTCCCCCACAGGACGAGCAGGAGTGCGCCGACCTCGGGCCGTTCCCCGAGGACTTCATAGACATCCGGCAGGTCCAGCGGAACCTCCAGGACGTCAGGACCCGGCGCGGCGGCTCGGGCGGCACCTTCACCTCCCGGTGCGGCAGGAACGAGAACGGCCACCGCAACCCGGACAACTTCATCGTGGCCCCGGGGGTGAGCAACGGCGCCCACCACATCCACGACTACGTCGGGAACCTGTCGACCGACGCCTTCAGCACCGACCAGTCCCTGGCCGCGGCGGGCACCACGTGCGCGCTCGGCGACCGCTCGACCTACTTCTGGCCGGTCCTGCGCGACCGCACGTCCGACGCCAACGCCACCGACCCGGACGGCAACGTCGGCACCATCCTGCGGGCCCGCCAGGTGAGCCTGCAGTTCCGCGGCAACCCGGTGGCCAGGGTGACCGCCATGCCGCGCTTCATCAGGATGATCACCGGTGACGCCAAGGCCGCCACGAACGGCGGTGCGAACGCCCTGGCCAAGTGGACCTGCACCGGGTTCACCAACCGGATCACCACCAAGTACCCGCTCTGCCCCCGAGGCAGCCTGCTCGTGCGGATCCTGGACTTCCCCAGCTGCTGGGACGGCCAGAACACGGACAGCGCCAACCACCGCACGCACGTGCTGTTCCCCGACGCGGGCGGCGCCTGCCCGTCCGGTACCAGGCCGATCCCGCAGCTGCGGATGACCCTGGTCTACTCCACCCCGCGTACGGCCTCCTTCGCGCTGGACGCCTTCCCCGAGCAGCGCCACAACCCCGTCACCGACCACGCCGACTTCGCGAACGTGATGCCCGACCGGCTCATGAGGTTCGCCGTCGACTGCATCAACCGGGGGCGTCGCTGCTGACGATGTCCCCCGGAGTCCCCCGGAGCCGCCGCTCCCCGTCTCCGCGCCTCTTCCACACCCCCGCGGAGGCCGGGGAGCGGCATCTCGCAGTACCAGAGTCCATCCCCCTCGCACGCAGACGTCGTCGAACCGCTTCGCAGACAGGAGCAACAGGTGGGTAACAGACGGACTCCGCGACACACCCGCTCGGAGGCCGGGACAAGTCTCGACCGAAGACCCGCCAGGATCGGTCTCGGTGCCACGATCACGGTCTCCGTGGTCGGCCTGCTCATGCTCGGGCGGACCGGGCCCGGCATGGAGATGGCCGCGACCATCCGTGGGGTCTTCTCGTTCTTCGGGGGCGTGATCGCCCTCGTGTCGTTCACCGCGACCGTGGCACTCGGCCTGCTGTCGGCCGACCGGATCGTGCTGCCCGTCCCGGGCCGGATCCGCTCCCAGTTCGTGCACCGGGCCACCGCCATGATCGGTATGGGCTCCCTGGGCATCCACGTCACCATGAAGATCATCGAAAGCAGGACCTCTCCCGCCTCCGCCGTGGTCCCGCTGGCCACCGGCGGCCAGGGTCTGTACGTCGGTTTCGGCGCCATCGCCTCCGACCTGATGATCCTCGTCTTCCTCACCGGGGTCGCCCGGGCCAGGTTCGCGGAGAACAACAGGCCGTGGCTCTGGCGGCTGCTGCACGGCTCCGCCTACCTGGCGTGGCCGCTGGCGGTCCTGCACGGGCTGACCGCGGGCCGCCGTCCCGCCGAGTGGGTGACCTGGAGCTACGTGATCTGCCTGGTCGCGGTGGGCGCGGCCCTGCTGATCAGGGTGATCTCCGAGCTGCAGCCCGGGCAGATCCCGGTACGCGAGGAGGCCGCCGTGGAGGCGCCCGCCGCCGCGGAGCTGACCCCGCCCACGAGCATCATCGGCCGCATCCCGCGCCAGGTGCGCGAGAACCCACCGGAGCTTCGCCGCATCGGAGGCGTTGGATGATCCCTTACCGCGTTCCCCCGGTCCGGCAACTGGGGCCGGCCCGGCTGACCGCCGGGCTGGAGGACTGCCGCAGGATGGACCTCGCGGCCCACCGCGACATGCACGGCACGGCGCCCGGCATGTCCGGCGAGGAGCTGGCGGCGCTGGCCGACGAGGTGGACATGCGCGGGCGGGGCGGGGCCGCCTTCCCCTTCGCCCGCAAGGTCCGCGCGGTGATGGACAAGAAGCCGGAGAAGATCGTCCTGGTCAACGCGGCCGAGGGCGAGCCGGCCAGCAGCAAGGACACGATGCTGCTCACCAGAACCCCCCACCTGGTCATCGAGGGGGCGCTGCTCGCGGCGGGCGCGATCGGCGCCAAGCAGGTCGTGATCGCGACGGTCGAGGGCGGCATGGGCCAGACCTCCGTCACCGCCGCGGTCGAGGAGCGGGGCATCGGCGACCAGGTCCGGGTGGCCGGCATCGTCGAACGGTTCATCTCCGGCGAGGGCGGCGCCCTGGTCAGGTCAGTGAACGGGCAGGTAGGAGAGCCGCCGGGCCGCAAGGTCAGGGCCGTCGAGAGCGGGGTGAACGGGCTGCCCACCCTGCTGTCCAACGCCGAGACCTACGCCCAGCTCGCGGTCCTCGCGACCCTGGGCGCCGAGCGGTACGCCGACGTCGGCACGGCGCGCGAGCCCGGCACGGTGCTGCTCACCGTGGGAGGTTCGGCCAAGGCCCCGGCCGTCGTCGAGGTCGCGACCGGCACGCCGCTCTACGCCGTCCTGGACGCCTGCCAGGCATCCACCGGCGACGGCGTGCTGGTCGGCGGCTACCACGGCGCGTGGCTCCACGCGGACGCCGCGGCCGTGGCGACCGTCTCCCGGCAGGGCATCGCCGAGGCGGGCGGCCAACTCGGCGCCGGGATCATCGTGCCGCTCGGCGGGGAGACCTGCCCGCTGGGCGAGACGGTCAGGGTGGCGAGATACCTGGCCGCCCAGTCGTCGGGGCAGTGCGGTCCGTGCCGTCTCGGCCTCCCGGGCGTCGCGCAGTCGATGGCCGAGGTCATGGGCGGCTCCGCCGCCGCCCTGGACGAACTGCGCGCCAGGGCGGCGAGCGTCAAGGGCAGGGGCGCGTGCTTCCACCCCGACGGTACGGCCAGGTTCGTGCTGTCGGCGCTGGACGCCTTCCCCGACGACATCGAGGAACACCTCCTGCACGGCACCTGCGGGCGCCCGGTGCACGGCGTGCTCCCCCTGCCCCCGCAGGAGAACGAGCCCGAGGTGAAGCTGACCGTGGACTGGACCCGCTGCCAGGGCCACGGCCTGTGCGCCCGGCTCGCCCCCGACCTCGTCCGGCTCGACGAGCACGGCTACCCGGTGTTCGGCCGCGACACCGTACCCGCCCAGTTCCGGCGGATGGCCCGCAGGGCCGTCGAGATGTGCCCCGCCCTCGCACTGCGCGTGGTGCAGGGGACCTGACCCCGTCGAGACCCGTCGCGCGAACGGTGATGTGAATGTGACCAACCAGGTGATGGATGCGGTCGTCCTATCGGGTAGTCGACACGGAACCTCGGGGAGAACGCATGCGGACCGCTCCTGACAGGCGGGCATTCCTTCGTACCGGCGGCCTGGCCGCTCTGGCACTGGGCGCTCAGGGCACACCCGCCCTGGGCGCCACCGGCGTGACCGGCCGGGATACCACGGGCGCCGCGAGCGGCCCGCGCCCCGCCGACTGGCGGGCCCTGGCCGACGGGCTGGCCGGCAAGGTCATCCGGCCTGGCGACGCCTCGTACGACAGCGCACGCCGGCTGTTCAACCCCACCTTCGACGCGGTGCGGCCCGCGGGCGTGGCCTACTGCGCCAACCCCTCCGACGTCGCCGAGTGCGTCGGCTTCGCGCGCCGGCTGAACGTGCCGCTGGCCGTGCGGTCCGGCGGGCACTCCTACGCTGGCTGGTCCACCGGGACCGGCCTGGTCCTGGACGTGTCCCGGATGGGCAAGGTGAGCCACACCGCCGGGCGGGCGAGGGTCGGGGCGGGCGCCAAGCTGATCGACGTCTACGACAGGCTCGCCGCGAGCGGGGTCAGCATCCCCGCCGGGACCTGCGCCACGGTCGGGGTGAGCGGGCTGGCCCTGGGCGGCGGCATCGGCGTGGTCTCCAGGAAGTACGGCCTGACCTGCGACGTGATGGAGTCCGTCCAGATCGTCACGGCCGATGGACAGTTGCTGACCTGCGACGCGAACCACAACGCCGACCTGTACTGGGCCTCCCGGGGCGGCGGCGGGGGCAACCTCGGCGTGGCGGTCTCCTTCGAGTTCCGGACCCACCCGGCCCGCGAGGTCACGGTGTTCTTCCTGCACTGGCCGTGGTCGAAGGCGGCCAGGGCGCTGCGCGCCTGGCAGGCGTGGGGCCCCTCGGCCCCGGACGCCCTGTGGTCGGGCATGCACCTCAGCCGCGACGGCGGGATGGACGTGCAGGTCGTCGGGCTCTACCTCGGCGGCAAGGCCGACTGCGAGCGGCTGCTCGACCGGCTGGCCGACGCGGCCGGGTCGCCCTCGTCGAGCTACGTCCGGCAGACCTCCTACCGCCAGGCCATGCTGACCATGGCGGGTTGCGGCTCGCTCTCGGTCACCCAGTGCCACCTGGGCGGGTCCCTGCCGGGGCAGACCAGGGGCGGGCGGCTGTCCAGGGACACCTTCACCGCCAAGTCGCACATGGCCTACCGCCCGCTCTCCGAGGCCGGGGCCGGGACCCTGGTCGCCCAGGTCGCCCGCCCCGGCAACCACACCGTGCTGCTGGACGCCCTCGGCGGCGCCGTCGCCCGGGTCCGCCCCGACGCCACCGCCTTCCCGCACCGGGCCGCCCTCTACAGCGTGCAGTACTACGCCCACCGCGCCGGAGCGGCCGCCTGGGCCAGGACCGCGCACGCGGCGATGCGACCCCACTTCGGCGACCACGCCTACGTCAACTACATCGACCCCGAGCTCGGCGGCTGGCGCGCGGCCTACTACGGGGCGAACGCCACCAGGCTCGCCCAGATCAAGGCCGCCCGCGACCCGGGCCGGCTGTTCCGGCTCCCCCAGGGAATCTGACCCCGGGGGCCGCTCCTTTGATCGGCGAGTCCCACCCCGAGACATCGTCCCCCGGGCCGGATACGGTGTGGCGACCGGCTCGGGAGGCACAGTGGCGGCGGCAGCGGCGCGCATCGCGTGGTCATGGTGCGCCCTGACCCTGGTGCTGACCGTGCTCGCCGTCGTCCTGGCCGTTCTCAACGGGACGAATCCGCTCAACCTGTCCCACCTGCTGTTCGTGGCGGCCTGCGCGCTGGCGGGCGGCCTCATCGGTTCGCGCCGTCCCGAGCACGGAGTGGGCCGGCTGTTGACGGCGAGCGCGTTCTGCTTCGCGCTCATGGAGTTCTGCGGGCAGTACGCGATCCTCGGCCTCGTCACCCGTCCCGGGCTGCCACTGGCCGAAGCCCTGGCCTGGCCGCAGACCTGGCTCTGGGTGCCGGCGAACCTGTCGGCCTGCCTGATCCCGCTGTTCTTCCCCGATGGGCGGCTGCCCTCGGCGGGAGCCCGCCGGCTGGCGATCGGCGCCACCGCCGCGGGAGCGGTGACCATGGTGGCCGGCGCGTTCCGGCCCGGTGAGAACAGCCAGGTCGCCGAGGGCGGCGGTGTGGTCAACCCGCTCGGAGTGGCCGGTCTCGCGGACGTGGCACCGGTGGTGGAGACGGCGATGACCGCCCTGTTCGCCGTGGTGTTCTTCGCGGGCGCGCTGGACCTGGGCGTACGGGCTCTTCGGAGCGGCGGCCGGGAGCGCCGCCAGGTCGCCTGGCTGGTCTACGCGGTCGGCATCGAGGCGGTGGTCGTCGCGGCCAGGCTGGCGGCCGGGCTGACCGACGACGTCCCCGGCTCCATCTGGCCCATGACCAACACCCCGTGGGAGCTGGCCGGCGGAGTCGGCGTGACCCTCCTGCCGGTCGCCATCTGCGTCGCGATCCTGCGCCACCGGCTCTTCGACATCGACCTGGTGATCAACCGGACGCTGGTCTACGCGCTGCTGTCGGGGTGCGTGACCGGCGGGTACGTGGTCGTGGTCGGCTACCTCGGCGCGCTCTTCCCCACCGGGGACCTGCCGATCTCGATCCTGGCCGCCGGGCTCGTGGCCCTCGCCTTCGCGCCGCTGCGGGAATGGCTGCGGGGCTGGGTCAACCTGCTGATGTACGGGGAGCGTGACGATCCGTACGCGGCGCTCACCCGCCTGGGCCGCAGGCTGGAGAGCACCGCCGAACCGGGCACCGTGCTGCCGGGGGTCGCCCGGTCGGTCGCCGAGGCACTGCGCCTGCCGTACGCGGCGGTCGAGACGGCCGGCGGCGCGCGGTACGCGTCCGGCACGCCCGCAGGGGAGCTCGTACGGCTGCCACTGACGCACAACGGCGAGCGGGCCGGCGACCTCATCCTGTCGCCCAGGCCGGGAGAGAGCGGGTTCGGCCCCCGCGACCTGCGCGTCCTCGGCGACCTGGCCAGGCAGATCTCGGTGGCCGTGCACGCCGTACGGCTCTCCGCCGACCTGCGGCGCTCGCGGGAGCGGCTGGTGATGGCCCGCGAGGAGGAGCGGCGCAGGCTGAGGCGCGACCTGCACGACGGGCTCGGGCCCACGCTGGCCGCGCTGACCATGCGTGCCGAGGCCGTGCACGACCTGGTCGAGGACGAGCACGCGCGGCGACTGCTGGCCGAGATCGTCTCCGACGCCGAGGCCGCGGTGGCCGACGTGCGGACCCTGGTGGACGGCCTGCGCCCACCCGCGCTGGACTCCCTGGGGCTGCTCGGCGCGCTCCGCGCCCATACGATCCGGCAACCGGCCGGCCTGCGCGTGGCCCTGCGCGCCCCGGACGGCCTGCCGCCGCTGCCGGCCGCCACCGAGGTCGCCGCCTACCGGATCGCGTCCGAGGCGCTGGCCAACGTGCGCAGGCACGCCGGAGCGACCCGCGCGGAGCTGCGGATCGAGATGGCGGACGGCACGCTGCGGCTGGAGGTCTCCGACGACGGCCGGGGGATGCGCCGGGAGGCGCCCGTCCCCGACGGCCCCGGAGGGCTGGGCCGCGCGGGGGTCGGGCTGGCGTCGATGCGGGAGCGCGCTGTGGAGTTGGGCGGATCGTGCGTGTTCGAGGAGCATCCGGGAGGCGGGACCCTTGTCAGGGTCGTGCTGCCGGCGGCCGAGGAAGGAGGCAGTGGTGATCCGGATCCTGCTGGTTGACGACCATCCGGGTTTTCGCGCGGGGCTGCGGACCCTGCTGTCGACGACCGAGGGGATCGAAATCGCCGACGAGGCGGCCAGCGGCGAGCAGGCGCTGGCCCTGGTCGGGCGGGCGCAGCCCGACGTGGTCCTGATGGACCTGGCGATGCCGGGGATGGGCGGGGTCGCGGCCACCGAGCGGCTCACCCACGACCACCCGCACATCCGGGTGGTCGTGCTCAGCATGTCGGACGACGACGACTCGGTGTTCGCGGCCATGCGAGCCGGCGCCAGGGGCTACGTTCTCAAGGGCGCGAGGAAGGCGGAGATCGTCCGGTCCGTGCAGGCGGTGGCCGAGGGCGAGGCCATCTTCGGCCCGGCCATCGCCACCCGGCTGGTGAGCTACTTCGGCGAGCAGGGGCGCGAGCACGGGCGGGAGGAGGCGCTGCCCGAGCTGACCAGACGGGAGCGGGAGATCCTCGGCCTGGTCGCCGAGCATCTGACGAACCCGCAGATCGCCGCCAGGCTCGGGCTGAGCCAGAAGACCGTGCGCAATCACGTGTCGGCCGTCTTCACCAAGCTCCAGGTGGCGGACCGGGCACAGGCGATCATGCGCGCGCGGGAAGCGGGGTTGTGACCTGCCCGCTGACCTCCCCACTCCACTCGGCGTCCGGCATCCGCAGCACGCGCAGCGCGATCCAGCCGTACGCGGCCAGGTGGAACAGGGCGCCCGTCGCCTGCACGGCCGGTGCCTGGTCGACGGCCAGGAAGGGGACCAGCGTTCCCGCGAACGCGGTGACCGGCACCCACCAGGGGGCGATCCTGACCGCGGCCAGCGCGATGAGCAGGGTGAACAGCCCGACGTGGGCGAGGAAGGCGGGCAGCAGCATGCCGTACAGGAATCCCCACAGCTCGCCGGCCCGGGCCGTGACCGCCTCCGCCTGCGCGTCGGGCAGCATCTGAGCCAGGGCCAGGTCGTAGAAGTCGGTGGTGAAGAGCGTCAGCGCGTGCCCGCAGCCGATCAGGCCGATCGCGGCCCCCACGTTGCTCGTCCTCGGGGCGCGCCTGCGCAGCAGGTGGGCCAGGGCGAAGGTCACCGGGATGAGGGCGAGCGCGGCCCACAGGTAGAGAAGCGCGCTGACCTGCACCGTCGTCGCGTTCTCCCGGAAGACCGCGGGGGCGTGGCTTCTTCCCGGCGGCGCGGTGAGGAAGGCGAGGAACTCCAGCAGCGGCCAGGCGAGCAGGGCGATGCCGGCGACGATCCGGCGGAACGAATCAGGATTTTTCATCACCTGGACAGCGAACCCGGACCCCGTCCCAGGCCGCCTGGGCCGATGCCCCCGACTCCCGGGAGGAATGTCCCCGGAAGCCCGGGACCACCCCGCCACGTCCCACGGGGCGCATCTCGGCGGCCTCCATGGTTCGGGCGGTGCCTGGGAAGGCCGGTCCTCGGGCCCGTGCCCGAGGAAACCGCGCCCAAGGAAACCGTGCCCGGTGACGTGGCGGGGCGGGGCGGTCAGCGCCGCGCGGTGTCGGCCTCCGGGACGAAGTGGGAGAGGACCTCGGGGTTGGCCATGGCGTCGAGATTGGCGGCCTTCTCCGGGGGGATACCGAGGAGGATCTTGCGGATCGGGACCTCCAGCTTCTTGCCACTGAGGGTGCGGGGGATGCCGGGGACCTCGATGATCTCGTTCGGCACATGGCGCGGGGAGAGCCTCTCCCTGAGCTCCCGGCGCAGGCGCATGACCAGGTCGTCCCGGAGCGTCTCCCCCTCGGCCATGGTGACGTACAGCAGCAGGCGGCCCTCCTGCCCGAGCTGGCCGGTGTCGATCACCAGACTGTCGGCGATCTCCTCGAAACCTTCCACCACACGGTAGAACTCGCTGGTGCCCATCCGCACCCCGCCCCGGTTCAGTGTCGAGTCGGAGCGGCCGTAGATCACCGAGCCACCGCCAGGAAGGATCTTGATCCAGTCACCGTGCCGCCAGACCCCGGGGTACTCGGAGAAGTAACTGTCGCGGTAGCGCGACCCGTCCGGGTCGTTCCAGAACATCACCGGCATCGACGGCATCGGCAGGGTCACCACCAGCTCGCCGACCTCGCCGATCACCGACCTGCCCGACGGATCGAAGGACTCCACCTTCGCTCCCAGGCAGCGGCAGGGGATCACGCCCGCCCGGACCGGGAGCAGCGGGACCGCGCCGACGAAGCCGGTGCACACGTCGGTGCCCCCGGAGAACGAACCGAGCTGCACGTCCGGCAGCGCGTCGTGCACCCAGCCGAACCCCTCGGGCGGCAGCGGCGAGCCGGTGGAACCGAGCCCCCGCAGCCGGTCGAGGCCCGACGGCTTGAGGCCGGCCTTCATGGACGCGATCACGTACGGAGCGCCCGTGCCGAAGTAGGTGACCCCCTCCTCGGCGGCCAGCCGCCAGAGCGCGTCGGTCTGGGGGTAGGTCGCCGCCCCGTCGTAGAGCACCACGGTCGAGCCGACCAGCAGTCCGCCGACGAGGTAGTTCCACATCATCCAGCCGGTGGTGGTGTACCAGAAGAAGACGTCGTCCTCACCCAGGTCCTGGTGGAAAGAGGTCGCCTTGAGGTGTTCGAGCACCACACCGCCGTGGCCGTGCACGATCGGCTTGGGCAGCCCGGTGGTGCCCGAGGAGTAGACGATCCAGAGCGGGTGCCCGAACGGCACCGGCTCGAAGTCGAGCGGCCCCGCGACGGAGCGCAGCTCCGCCCAGCTCACCGTACGGACCCCGGCCCCGGGCCCCGGAGCGTCCGCCGCGCCGGAGCCGCCGGGGATGTCCGCGCCCGGCGTACTCCGCGCGCCCCGCACGTCCTCGGCCGAGATCCGGACCCGCGCCACCAGCGTCGGCAGCCTGGCCGCGATGTCGTCGACGACCGCGCTTCGGTCGAAGCTCCTGCCGTTGTAGTCGTAGCCGTCGACCGCGACGAGCACCTTCGGCTCGATCTGGGTGAAACGGTCGATCACGCTGGACGCCCCGAAGTCGGGCGAGCAGGAGGACCAGACGGCTCCCAGGGAGGCGGTCGCCAGGAAGGCGATCAGCGCCTCGGGAACGTTCGGCACGTAGGCCGCGACCCGGTCGCCCCGTCCGACACCCAGCGCCGCCAGGCCCGCGCGGACCCGTGCCACCTCCTCGGCCAGCTCGCCCCTGGTGAACGTCCGCCGCCCGCCCGCCTCGTCGCGGGCGACCAGCGCGAGCCGCCCGGGGTCGGAGGCGGCCCCACGCAGCGCGTTGGCCGCGTAGTTCACCGTCGACCCGGCGAACCATTCCGTGCCGGGCATCTCCCCCGACAGGACCGGCCCGTCACCGCGCTCCCCCACGACCCCGAAGTAGTCCCAGATCGACGTCCAGAACTCGGCCGGGGCGTCCACCGACCACTGCCACAGGGACTCGTAGTCACCGGCCCGGCCCAGCCACTCCGCATAACGGGTGACCTTCGCGTTCCTCACAACCTCCGGGGAGGGCTCCCAGAGCAGCGCACCTTCCTCAACCATGGCCCTATCCTCTCGGCGCCCCAACCGAATGTCATCCCCAGGGTTCACATATCGCCCCGGCACACCGTGTGGACCGACCACACACACCCTCGCCACCGCCCCCGGAAAACACGTCACCACCAGCACCGATATCCATTCGGCTATCGATCTCATCCTGTCCCAAATATTGGACATAAGGGACAACTCTCTGGTCTCCTCTGTCCCCGACGACGAAGGGCGACCACTGCCATGAGGCTGAGACACCTGGCCACCGCGACCGCACTGGTGCTGGCGGCCGCGAGCGCGGGCACTGTATGGGCACTGCACACCGAGGGCTCGCCCGAGGAGACCGCGGAGATGTTCCTGACCGCGTGGAGCCCAGGACTACCCGGCGATGCGTGCGCTGACCGTCAAGCCGCCGGACGACTTCGAGCGCTGGTACCGGCGTTTCCGTACCGACCTGAAGCTGACGGGGGCCGCCTTCAGCGTCCTGGGAGACGCTCGGGGCGTCGAGCCCGCCACCGTCGGGTTCCGCGCGACGCTTGAGGGGCCCGTGAACTGGGCCTACGAGGGGTCACTGAGACTGGTCGAGCACGAGCGCGCCTGGCGGGTGGAGTGGAGCCCGGCCGCCGTCCACCCCAGGCTCGGAACGGGCCTGGGGATCAAGACCATGCTGGTCAAGGCCGAGCGGGCGCCGATCCTCGCCGCCGACGGCACCCGGATCGACACCCCCGCCACGCCGGGCTCGGTGCAGCAACTCGTCGAGGGACTCACCCAGACGTACGCCTCCCGCCTCACCGGCACCTCATCCGCGCGGATCGACCTGGTGAAGGGCACCGAGAAGGTCGCCACGCTCGCCACCGCCGCCGCCAAGGCCGGCCGGGAACTGCGCACCACCATCGACCTGGACGTCCACCGCGCCGCCGCGTCGGCACTGGAAGCGGTGAACAGGCCCGCCTCGCTGGTCGCGCTCCGGCCCTCGACCGGCGAGATCCTCGCCGTGGTCAACAAGCCCGGCGGGTTCAACCGGGCGCTGCTGGGCCACTACCCGCCGGGCTCGACCTTCAAAGTGATCACCACCTCGGCCCTGGTCGCCGACGGCATGACCGCGGACGAGCAGGTGAGCTGCCCGGCCGAGCAGAACATCGGCGGCTTCGCCTTCCACAACGCCGGGTTCAAGGACTACGGCACGCTCTCGTTGCGCACGGCGTTCGCGCACTCGTGCAACACCACGTTCGGCGCGCTCACCGTGGATCGGCTCGGCGGGCAGCGGCTCGCCACCGTCGCCGGGAGCTTCGGGTTCGGCGCCCCCGTCCGGCCCGGCGTGCCCGCGGTACGGGCCGAGTTCCCCGCGCCCAAGGACGACACCGACCTCGCATCGGCCTCGATCGGCCAGGGCCGGGTGCTGGCGAGCCCGCTCAACATGGCCACGGTCGCCGCGGCGATCGCCGACGGCTCCTGGCGCCCACCCCGCCTGGTGGCGGCCTCCCCGCTGCCCGAGGCCGAGCCGCGGAAGCTGGAACCCGAGATCCTGCGGGCACTGCGCACGCTGATGCCCGCGGTGGTGGTGGAGGGCACCGCGAGCGCGGTCCCCTTCCCCTCCGGCACGGCGGGCAAGACCGGGACCGCGGAGTTCGGCTCGGGCAAGGAACCGCCGTCGCACGCCTGGTTCATCGGCTACCGGGGAGACCTGGCGTTCTCCATCGTGGTGGAGGGCTGCGGCGCCGGCTCCACGGTGGCCGCCCCCATCGCGAGCCGCTTCCTGACCGGCCTCCCGCAGCGGTGACCTTCACCCGCGGGCCGCTCCCGCCCTCCGGCACGTGAAGGTAGTTGATCACCATTTGGCGTCATCCGTGCCCGGCGGAGGTGTTCGATCGGAGGATGGGACACATGACGGATCAGCGAAGGTCGTCGCGGGAGAAGCCGCCGACAGCGGTCTCCGCCGTGGTGGCCGACTTCACCGCCCGGCCGCCGGTGCGTGAGCAGATCGTCGAGGGCGCCGTCCCCGCCCCGCCCGCGGGGTTTCAGGTACGCGAGGATCTACTGGCGCCACTCGCCGCCGAGGAGGCGGTGTGCGCGCTGACCGGCGCTCCGGGGGTGGGCAAAACGCTGCTGGCCGCCTCGTACGCGTGGGCCTGCCAGGCGGCGGGGTGGCCGGTGGTGGCCTGGATTCCCGCCGCGACCACCGATCAGATCCTCGCCGGGCTGGAGGACCTCGCCCATCGGCTGGGGGTACGCGTCCCCGTTGACACCATCGAGAGTGCCTCGGACAAGGCGAAGGCGTGGCTGTCGGAGACGCGACAGCCATGCCTGGTGGTGTTCGACGGCGCCACCGACATCCAGGCGGTGCGGCGGTGGTGTCCGGCCGGCGGAGCGGCCCGGGTGGTGATCACCTCCCGCGACCGTGCCTTCGGAGATCACTACACCTCGCTGGAGGTGGACGCCTTCACCCCGGCCCAGGCGGTGGCGTTCCTGGCCGGCCGCACCGGCCTGGTCGATGAGGACGCGGCCGCCGAGCTGGTCGAGGAACTGAGGTGTCTGCCGCTGGCGCTGGCCCAGGCGGGCGCGGTCATCGCCCGGGAGAAGACCGGCTATCGCGGCTACCTGCGCTCGCTGCGCGACCTGTCCCCGGATCGGCAGCTGACCACCCTGGAGGACGACGGCTATCCGGCCGGGGTGGCACAGGCGGTCCTTGTCTCGCTCGGCCAGGCCGAGGAGGCTGTCGCGGGCGCCCGCCCGGTGCTGGAGAGGCTGGCGGTGCTGTCCTCGACCGGCGTGACCAGGTCGCTGCTGCCCGGTGGCGCGGAATCCGAGGAGCGATCGGGCGTCGACGAGCTTCTGTCCGGGTTGGCCGACACCTCGCTGATCACCTTCAGCGACGATGGCCGGGTGGTGCTGATGCACAGCCTGATCCAGCGGGTGCTGCGCGAACGCGCCCACCACGACGACCGCCTGGGGCAGGTGCTGGCCGATGCCGTCGGCCCGCTGCGCGCGTTGAACGACCTGATCAACGAGGAGACCACGCCCTGGAAAGCCAGGGGCATGGCGAAGTCCCTGCGGGAACACATCGGTGTCCTCTATGCCACCGCCTTCCCCGTCGGCCTCCTGACACCTGACCTGCTGCTGCTGCGCGGCTGGTCCGGCGACTACCTGCGGGAGATGGGCGACCTGTCCCGCGCCATCACCCTGCATGAGGTGACACTGGCCGAATCCGAACGGCTGCTGGGCACCGACCACCCCACCACCTTGAGTAACCGCCACAACCTCGCCTGTAGCTATCAGGCGGCGGAGCGGACGCAGGAGACCATCGCCCTGTTCGAGCAGGTCCTGGCCGAACGGGAGCGGGTGCTGGGGGTCGACCACCTCGACACCCTGACCAGCCGCCAGGTCCTTGCCTACACCTACCAGTGGGGAGAACGGACGCAGGAGGCCATCACCCTGTACGAGCGGGCAGCGGCCGACTGCGAGCGGGTGCTGGGCAGCGACCACCATCTCACCCTGGGCACCCGCCATGACCTCGCCGACACCTATCGGTCTGCGGGGCGTACGCGGGAGGCCATCGCCCTGTTCGAGCAGGTCCTGGCCGACTGCGAGCGGGTGCTGGGCACCGACCACCACATCAGTCTGGCCAGTCGCCACAACCTCGCCGACGCCCATCAGATGGAGGGACGGACGCAGAAGGCCATCACCCTGTACGAGCAGGTCCTGCCCGACTGCGAGCGGGTGCTTGGCCACGACCACCTCCTCACCTCGACCACCCGCGGCAACCTCTCCGGCGCCTATCGGGCGGCGGGGCGGACACAGAAGGCCATCACCTCGTATGAGGCGATACTGACCGACTGCGAGCGGCTGCTGGACGCCGATGACCCCCTCACCCTGACCGGCCGCCACAACCTCGCCGAGATTTACCTGGAGGCGGGTCGGCTGCGGGAGGCCATCGTCCTGTACGAGCGGGTCGTGGCCGAACGGGAACGGAAACTGGGCGCCGACCACCTTGACACCCTGACCAGCCGCCACTACCTCGCCTACGCCCACGACTCGGCGGGACGGACGCGAGAGGCCATCGTCCTGTTCAAGCAGGTCCTGGCCGACTGCGAGCGGGTGCTGGGCGCCGACCATCCGAACACGCGGGCGGCACGGGAGAGTATTGACAATGTCCGCTCCTTCTTGCCGAGGTGGCGACGCCTGATCGGCCGGTGAGCCCGAGGTGGCCGGCAAGGGGGTAGGGGAAGACAGCGCTGTCGAGTTCACCCGGCCCGCTTACCGGACAGGAATCAGCGGCCGGCGGGGTAGTGGCCGGCGCGGCGGGCCGGGGAGGTGAGGCCGGCGACGGCGGCCACCACCTCGGAGGGGTTGGCGAGGTCGGGCAGGACCGCGTCCGCCCCGGCCTCGTGCAGCTCGGCCGCCAGGGAGCGCCCGGAGGCGACGCCGATCATCGCGGCTCCGGCGATCCTGGCGGCCTGGACGTCCCTGGCCGAGTCGCCGATCAGCACGGTGTTGCTCCCGTCGAAGATCGCCCCGTACTTCTGCTTGGCCCGGCCCTGCGCGACCTGCAGGAGGGTGGCCTTGGGATAGACCTCCTCGCCATAGCCGCCGATCGCGAAGTCGACGTACTTGTCGAGGCCGAACGCGGTCAGCTTGTGCACGGCGTTGCTCTTGATCGTGCCGGTGAGCACCGACTGGACCACGCCGTCGAGCTTTGCCACCGCCTTCAGCGCGTCGCGGGCCCCGGGCATCATCCGGCCGTCCTTGGCCAGGCGCCTGCGCCTGGCTCCGAAGGATTCGGCCAGCGCGTCGAGGAACCTGGGGAGGTGGTCGTCCCCGGCGACGATCCCGTTGATGGCGAGCATCTCGAAGACGATCTCAGAGTCCGGGCGCCCGTTGGGCTGGGTCAGCTTGACCAGGGGCCTGCCGGTGACAGCGCGGAAGGCCTCCGCGTATGCCTCGCGGGTGACGATGGACACGTCGACCAGGGTGAGGTCGATGTTCCAGAGAACGAGGCGGTTGATCGGAGCCTCCCGGAATGGGTGCGGATGCCCAGGGTACGGCCCGAGGCGCATGGCGACCGCCTCCGATGCCGAAAACATTAGTTTTTGGGTGGGATTGCCCTGTGGTGGTGCCCCCTCCACCATGCCGACCGGGAAACCCCACCGTTCACCTGTCCGGCCCGCGACCATTTTTCGGATACGGCGGCCTCCGCAGGCCCGAGGGGCAGAGCCTAGGCGTGGTCGAGGGCGTTCGCGAGGGTGTCGACGACCGGGACGCCGCAGGACATCAGGTCGGCGCGGCTGGTCATGCCGCCGGTGTAGAGGACCGCGCGCGCGCCGACGTGCTGGGCGGCGTGCGCGTCGTCCAGGCTGTCGCCGATCACGAGGACGTCGGCCGGGTCGATACCGAGCGCGGCCAGGTGGGCCACCATCGACTCGGCCTTGTGCCCGCCGGAGGCGCTGCGCAGACCGTCGATCCGGGTGAAGTGGTGGTCGATGCCAAACTCCGCGATCTTGGGAACCAGCCGGTCATGCGCCCACATGGACAGCAGCGACTGCCTGCCTCCCGTGTTCCCCCAGCTTTCCAGGGTGGAGAGCGCGTCGTCGGCCAGCCCGCACTCCAGCATCAGCCGGTGGTAGTTGTCGTGGAAGCCAAGATCGAGCATCTCCCACTCGCCCTCGTGGAGGGCACGGCCGAGCATGCGCTCGTAGGCGGCCCAGATCGGGCGCGTGTAGACGGCACGGAAGCGGTCCGCGTCGTAGGAGCCCAGCCCGTACGGCTCGAACACCGCGTTCGTCGCACCCACGACGGCGTCGATGTCGTGAAAGAGCGTGCCGTTCCAATCCCAAACAATGTGTCTCATATTGCCTCCCAGGATAGCGAAAACCCTCGCCGGAGCGGCGCCATGACAGGGTGGTCGACCCGCTCTCCGGACTCCGGACGCGAGAGGGGATCAGCCGACCAGGTCGGGAATCTCCTGGGTGGCGTACCAGAGGAGCTCGTTGGCCTCGACGCCGTCCACGGTGAACCTGGCGTCGTCGTCGCCCCGGTCGGCCGCGGGCAGCGCCGCGACGGCGGCCTCGACGTCCTTCACCGCCGACAGGTCGTCCACATGGACGGCGGCGATCCGCGCCAGCGGCACCGCCGCGGCGAGTCGTACCCGGGCGCGCTCGTCCAGATCGGCGCTCACGCTCACGTCGCCCTCCGGTACGTCGACGGCGACGACCACCCGCCGCGCGGCGACCTCCACCCCGTCTGCGCGGTCGGCGGCCAGCATCCGCAGGGAATCCCTGGCCGCCTCGGTCAGTGCGACGTACTCCAGTTCCTCGGTGTCACCCGAGACGTACCACTCGATCAACGCGGGTGTCACCGCGTAGCCGGTCAGCGGGGCCGGGCCGAGCTCCCCCACGGTGGCCACGCGGGCCAGCGCCGGGAGCGTACACGGCAGGTAGACGCGCATCCATGCCTCGATCTATCTCTTAAGACATCGGTGCCGGTTCGGCGCCGATTCACGCATCGAGTGTGCCAGTACCGGCGCCCCGCGGTGGTACCGCCCGCGCGGAGTGACCCGATCCGCTCCGGACCGGACGGGCGTCAGCGCAGCGAGACCCGCAACAGGGTCTCCAACTCGGCGATGGTCACCTCGGGGTCGCGGTGGTGCACGCCGACGATGCCGAGCCGCCGGGCGGCCTCGATGTTGGCCTCGATGTCGTCGACGAACACGCACTGCTCACCGGCCAGGCCGATCCTGCCGAGCGCGTGCTCGAAGATCCTCTGCTCGGGTTTGCGCATGCCGATCTCTCCCGAGATGACGACCTCGTCGAAGACGTCGTCCCAGCCCTCGCGGGGATACTCGTTCGCCCAGGAGTTGGAGAGCAGGCAGGTTCGCAGCCCGGCGGCACGGGCCACCCGGAGCATCTCGTACATCGGCTCGACCCGGTGGAAACGGGAGAACATCCTGTCCAGCAGGCCCTCGGCGACCGGCGGCACGCCGTCCGTGGTGACCAGCCGGGCGGCCAGGTGGCGTTCGAAGTCCAGCCCGGAGATCTCCCCCCGCTCCAGAGCGTGGATCACGTTCTCGCTGTTCTCCAGGCCCTCGTACGCGTGGACGACGAGCTCGCGCATCACCTGCCGGTAGTGGTCCGCGTCGAGTCTCTCGGCGACGATCCACTCCGCGACCGCCTCGGAAAGGCCGACGGTGAGCACGCCACCCCAGTCGATCAGCACGCCCTTGAGCATCTGTCCTCCTTAGTGGAACGGGTTCCAGGGTAAGTGTGGCCGGTGAACGATCGGAGAAGGGGTGGTGCCAAACTTGCCGCCATGGACTTCGCGCTCAGCGACAAGGCTCAGGAATACCTCGCCAATCTGACCGATTTCATGGCAACTCACGTATACCCGGCGGAGCCGGTCTACCATGCGTGGCGGCAGGCCAGGGGCTACGACAACCACGAACTGCCGCCGGTGGTGGAGGAGCTCAAGTCCGAGGCGCGCTCACGCGGCCTCTGGAACCTGTTCCTGCCCGATGAGTCGAACATGTCGGTGCTCGACTACGCCACCCTGGCCGAGGTCACCGGCCGTTCCATCGACCTCGCGCCCGAGGCACTGAACTGCGCGGCCCCCGACACCGGGAACATGGAGGTCCTGCACATGTTCGGCTCGCCCGAGCAGCGGGACCGGTGGCTCAAGCCCCTGCTCTCCGGGGAGATCCGCTCGGCGTTCGCGATGACCGAGCCCGCCGTGGCCTCAAGCGACGCGACCAACATCGCCACCTCCATCCGGCTCGACGGCTCCGAGTACGTGATCAACGGCCGCAAGTGGTTCATCACCGGGGTCGCCGACCCGCGCTGCGAGATCCTGATCGTGATGGGCAAGACCGATCCGGACGGCCCCCCGCACCGCCAGCAGTCGATGATCCTGGTCCCGATGGACACGCCGGGTGTGGAGGTCGTCCGCCACCTACCGCTCTTCGGCTACCAGGAGCAGCACGGCCACTCCGAGATCGTCTTCACGGACGTCCGGGTACCCGCCTCGAACCTGATCGCGGAGGAGGGTGACGGCTTCCGCATCGCCCAGGCCCGTCTCGGCCCCGGTCGCATCCACCACTGCATGCGTGCCATCGGCATGGCCGAGCGCGCCCTGGAGCTGATGTGCACCCGCGCCGCCAACCGGGTGGCCTTCGGCCAGACGCTGGCCCAGCAGGGCGTGGTGCAGCAGCAGATCGCCGAATCACGGCTGGCCATCGAGCAGGCCAGGCTGCTCACCCTGAAGGCCGCCTGGATGATCGACACGGTCGGCGTGAAGGCGGCCGCCTCGGAGATCTCCGCGATCAAGGTCGTCGCTCCGAGGATGGCGTGTGAGGTCATCGACCGCGCCATCCAGGTCCACGGCGGCATGGGTCTCGCCGACGACGTCCCACTCGCCACGATGTACGCCCAGGCCCGCGCGATGCGCATATTCGACGGCCCGGACGAGGTTCACATTCGCACCGTGGCCCGTCGCGAGCTCAAGCCGTACCTCTCCTAGGACGCTCCTGAACGGGGTGCATACGGTCCGATGGATTGGAGATTCCTCCCCCAATATCCGATTCAAAGGCCGGTACGAGTTTCACGGCTCCAATTCGAGGAAGATTACGAACATGGCACTCAGGCCATATAACTGCACGTAGAAGGCGTGATCGGCCTCCTGCGGGCTCCATTTGCACCTTCCCTCGGTTCCCATGAGGAGGGATCATGGCAGTAGCTCAGGCGAGCCGGTCACGCGCCCATACGGCGCGGAAGCCGACCACACCCGCCGCGTCCACCACGCACACACCGTCAGGCCGGAAGCAGGACAACCCCTCACTGAAGTTGAACCTTCCAATGATGACCGTGCAGTTCCGGCCGCCGCATGTTCACATGCCACACGTCAGCCGGCAGGAAGCGGGCCAAGCCGTCGACACCGCCAGGTCCTTCCTTCCGCCCCCTGAGCGCATCGTCTACTACGGAGGGCTCGGCGCCCTGGCTGTGGCGGGGTTGATCGAGTGGCCGGTGGCGGCCGCCATCGGGGTCGGGACGATGATCGCTCAGCGTGCCCGCGGGAGAGGCCGGGCCCCGGTCTCCGCGCCCCGGGCTCCGACGCCCACCGCACGAGCCGCCAAACCCACGGCGCGCGCCGCCAAACCCGCGGCACGGGCCACCAGGCCCGCGGCACGGGCCGCAGGCACCACCGCACGGCCCACAAGCACCACCGCACGGGCCGCCAAACCCGCGGCACGAGCCGCCAAACCCGCGGCACGGGCCACCAGGCCCGCGGCACGAGCCGCAGGCACCACCACGCGCGCCGCCAAACCCGCGGCACGAGCCACCAGACCCACCGCACGAGCCGCCGGCACCACCACGCGCGCCGCCAAACCCGCGGCACGAGCCACCAGACCCACCGCACGAGCCGCAGGCACCACCACGCGCGCCGCCAAACCCGCGGCACGAGCCACCAGACCCACCGCACGAGCCGCCGGCACCACCACGCGGACGACGTCCCGGACCACGAAACCCACCGCACGGACCGCCAAGACCACGTCACGCGCCACCAGGCCCACCGCACGAGCCGCAGGCACCACCACGCGGACCGCCAAGACCACATCGCGCGCCACCAGGCCCACCTCGCGAGCCGCGGGCACCACCTCGCGGACGACGTCCCGGACCACGAAGCCCACCTCGCGGACCGCCAAGACCACGTCACGCGCCACCAGGCCCACCTCGCGAGCCGCGGGCACCACCTCGCGGACGACGACATCCCGGACCACGAAACCCACCGCACGAGCCGCAGGCACCACCTCACGGACCGCCAAGACCGCGTCGCGCGCCACCAGGCCCGCGTCACGGGCCACCAGATCCGCATCGCGGACCTCGGCGTCCGTTTCCCGTGCCGCGAGCTCCGCCTCCAGGGCCACCAGGTCCGCCGCCCGCCCGAAGACCTCGACCCGCAGGAGCACCTCCAAGTGATCACAGTGATGGGGCCGATCGGGCCACGTGTAACCACGGCCTGATCGGCCTCGTCATCTCGTCTACTGGAGATCCGGATGTTCCTGCCCCGTCTGCTCTCACTTCCCGCGGAAACTCTCTGGGGTGCCATGCCCGAGGTGATCCGCAACGCCCTGAGGCATTCCCGAGGGAGGCGAATCTGTCCTGGTGGGCTCCGTATCGACCTGTACGTGATCGGCGGTCCTGGCAGCGGGCGGACGGCGCGACGGCTGGAGAACTCGCTGCTGAAGGTGGAGGGGGTCGAGCGGGCGGAGGTCAACGGCGCCCTCGGGATCGTGTTCGTGGGGTGCGACCCCGACTCGGTCGACCTGGAGAAGCTGGTGGCGGTCGTCGATTCGTTCGACAACGCTGACGACGGCGACGGCGACGGCGACGGCGAGCCGGACGTGGACGAGGACGCCGAGTTTGACGACGAGTCGCTGCCGGGCCCGGTGTCCCTCGCTTCCGAATACGCGGAGCACCGCATCGCCAACCCGGTGCGGAGCCACACGCGCATGGGCATCCGGCTCGGCGGGAGCCTGGTCGGAACGAGCATGGCGCTCGCCGGGCGGGTGATGCACGTGCTGCCGCTCACTCCGATCATTCCCGCCCTGCTGAGCCTGGCCGAGTCCACCCCGAAGGTCCGCACCGAGCTGGACCGCCACCTCGGCGTTCCGACCGCCTCCGCCCTGCTCGAGACGGCGGACATCGTCACCTACACGCTGGCGCTGCGTCCACTGGGGATGCTCGTCCAGTCGGCCACCGCCGTCGGCCGCTACCTTGAGACGCGCGACACGCGACGGGCCTGGGAGAGGCACGAGCACGAACTGGGTTCGTGGGGGGGCTCCTACCGCCACATCCGCGCGGCCAGGAAACCGCGCCCGTCCCCCATGTCCACCAGCCCCGTGCGACGGTTCGAGCACGTCGCGAGCCAGGTGGCGGTGGGCGCCACCGGGCTGACGTATCTCCTCGGCAAAAACCGGGAACGGACCATCGCCATGCTCACCGCGGCGACCCCCAACGCCGCGAAGCTGGGCCGCGAATCCTTCGCCTCCGCGATCGGGCGCGCCCTGGCGCGGCGCGGGGCGGTCGTTCTTAACAGCCGCGCCCTGCGTCACATGGACGGCATCGACACGGTCATCCTCGACGCCGACGTGCTCGACACGGGTTCCTGGGAGATCGACCGCATCGTACCCCTCGGCGACGCCGACACCGACGGACTGCACGCGCGGCTCTACGCCCTGCTCGACCTCGCCGACCCCGGCGCGCGGCGGGAACACGAGGAGTGGACGGCCGAGCCGGTGCCGGGCCCGGCCGGGCTCATCGCGGCGGACGCCGAGGAATGGGAGGCTCGGGGGCTCCGGGCCGTCCGCGTGGCGAGGCAGGGCGTTCCGGTGGCCCTGGTCGGCATGGCGCCGCAGGTGGGCCCGCTGGCCGACGCGATCGTCACCGCGGCCAAGGCCGCGGGCACCGTGCTGCTGGCGGGAGGTGATCTGGGGCTCGGCCTGCGGCTCGGCGTCGACGAGTTCGTACTGGACGCCTCCCGGCTGACCCGGTCGGTCCGCGAGCTCCAGGCGGACGGTCACGGGGTCGCCGTGGTGTCGGGACGCCGCATGACCGCGCTGGCCCACGCCGACCTGGGTATCGGCGTGCTGTCCCGCTCGGGCCGGGTGCCCTGGGAGGCGGACGTGATCGGCGCACTCGAGGAGATCCACCTGCTGCTGAGCTGCCTGGCACCGGCGAGGAAGACGAGCGAGCGGTGCGCATGGCTCGACGCCACGGGAGCGACCGCCGGAGGCGCGCTGACCGCCCTCGGGCCGCCGTCGCGGTCACTGGGCAGGGCGCAGCTCTCAAGTGACTGCACCGCGATGGCCGCCATCGTCACGGGTGTGTGGGCGGGCTGGCACGCCGGGCAGGAGACGCCGCCGGTCCGGGTGGACCAGACTCCCTGGCACGCGATGTCGACCAAGGACGTCCTGTCCCTGCTGGGCTCCTCGCCCAGCGGGATCACCGAGGCCGAGGCCATCCGGCGCAGGAGCTCGGCGGGATCCGCGGAGTCTGAGCGTCCCGCCTCGCTGCTCCGCGCGTCCGCCGAGGAGCTGGCCAACCCGCTGACCCCGGTCCTGGCCACCGGGGCGGGCCTGTCGGCCCTGGTCGGCTCGGTCTCCGACTCGGTGATGATAGCCACGGTGGTGTTCGCCAACGCGTTCATCGGAGGGGGCCAGCGGTTCACCGCCGAACGGGCGTTGCATCGCCTGACCGAGTCGGTCGCGATCCGGGTTCGGCTGCGCCGCCCCAACGAGGGCGTGAGCGTGACGGTCGAAGACCTCGTACCGGGCGATGTGCTCGAATTGCGCGCGGGCGACACCGTGCCGGCCGACTGCCGGGTGCTCAGGGCAACGGGCCTGGAGATCGACGAGGCCGCACTGACCGGCGAGTCCCAGCTCGTCACCAAGTCGCCGGCGCCCGTCAACGCACCCGCCGTCGCCGACCGGAGCTCGATGGTCTACGAGGGTACGACCGTGGCGGCCGGTAGCGGGCTGGCCGTGGTGGTCGCGGCGGGCGAGGCGACCGAGGCTGCCAGGACCGCCAGGCTCGCCAAGGAGCGGCCACCCGTCTCGGGCGTGCAGTTGCGACTGCGGAAACTGAGCCGCCGGATCCTTCCGGTCGCGGTCGGCTCCGGCTTCGTCCTGCTCGCCGCCGACCTGCTGCGCGGCAGGTCGATGGTCGAGGCGCTCGCGCCCGCGGTGAGCCTCGCCGTCGCCGCCGTGCCCGAGGGGCTGCCTTTCGTCGCCTCGGTCGCGGAACTCGCCGCCGCCCGGCGGCTGTCGACCCGCAACACCCTGGTGCCCAACCCCTCCACGATCGAGGCCCTCGGCCGGGTGAACGTGCTCTGCTTCGACAAGACCGGGACGCTCACCGAGGGGCGCATCAGCCTGCGGTGCGTCTCGGACGGGCAGGACGAACGTCTCGTCGAGGCGTTGACGCCCGAGATGAGGCACATCGTGGCCGCGGGGCTGCGCGCGTGCCCGCGGCACGATGAGGGGCGTCCCATCGCACACCCCACCGATCGCGCCGTGGTGAACGGGGCCGAGCAGCTGGGCGTGGTGCCCAGGGAGGGCACGGGGAGCTGGGAGAGGGTCGACGAGCTTCCCTTCGAGCCCGGGCGCGGCTATCACGCGGTACTCGGCGCGAGCGACTCGGGGCCGCTGCTGAGCGTCAAGGGCGCTCCGGAGGTCGTGGTCACCCGCTGCACGTCCGTACTCCGCGACGGCCAGGTGGTCCCCCTCACGGATTCCCTTGAGGCGGAGCTGGAGAAGGAACTCGACCAGCTCGCCCGGCAGGGCTACCGGGTGCTCGCGGTCGCGGAGCGCGCCGCCTCCGACCGTCGCGACCTCGACGAGTCCCGCATCCAGGGCCTGTGCTTCCTGGGCTTCCTCGGCCTGGCCGACCCGGTGAGGCCCACGGCGGCCGAAAGCGTCGGCCGGCTGACACGGGCGGGCGTACGCATCATCATGATCACGGGCGACCATCCGAGCACGGCGGAGGCGATCGGCGTCGAGCTGAACGTGCTGAACGGCGGGCAGATCATGACGGGGCCCGAGCTGGACGGGATGGACGACGAGACCCTGCTGGAGGCTCTGCCGGACGTGACGGTCTTCGCCAGGACCACCCCGGCCCACAAGGCCAGGATCGTCGGCTGTCTGCGCCGGGCCGGCAAGGTCGTGGCGGTCACCGGGGACGGCGCCAACGACGCCCCCGCGATCCGGCTCGCGGACGTGGGGATCGCCCTCGGCTCCCGCGCGACCCCGGCGGCCAGGGCCGCGGCCGACATCGTGGTGACCGACGACCGCATCGAGACGATCGTCGATGCGATCATCGAGGGCAGGGCCATGTGGGGGTCGGTCCGCGACGCCCTGAGCATCCTGCTGGGCGGCAACATCGGCGAGATCGTCTTCGCGGTCGGATCCAGCCTGATCAGCGGCCGGAACGTGCTGAACGCCCGGCAGCTGCTGCTGGTCAACCTGCTCACCGACATGCTGCCCGCGATGGCGGTGGCCTCCCGGCCACCGACCGCGACCAGTCCGGAGAAGCTGCTGGAGGAGGGCCCGGAGGCCTCGCTGGGAGCCTCCCTGACCCGGGACATCTACCTGCGGGCCGCCACCACGGCGAGTGCGGCGGGCGCGGCCTGGGCGATCGGCCGGATGACCGGCACGCGTGGGCGGGCGGACACGATGGGACTGGTCGCACTGGTGTCGACGCAGTTGCTGCAGACCCTGGCCCTGGGCACCCGGGATCGCACCGTGGTGCTGGCCTCGCTCCTGTCCCTCGGCGTTCTGGGCATGACCGTCTCGGTTCCCGGGCTCTGCCACTTCTTCGGCTGCCGCTTCCTCGGGCCGGTAGGGTGGTTCATCGCCCTGGGCAGTGCCGCCGCCACCACGGCCGCCGGAGTCGCCTTCCAGGCATCCACTCGACAGGTGTCACCGAACGTTCACCGAACGGTAATCTCCTAGCTGGTGACTTAGTCCTGTTTGGTATGGATTATCGCATTAAGCGATCCTTCTCCCTGCGAGGTTGTTATGTCCGGATTCCTCTCCACGGTGCTCGCCAAGGCGGCGGTCATGCTGATCGAGGCCCTCCTCATGCGCGTCATCCAGTCCCTCGTCGTCTCGCTGGCCAGGACCGGCAGCCTCCAGGCCGCCTGACCCGGTTCCGCGGCACGGACCCGGCCGTGACCGCGAGAGAACCGTGACCATGAGAGAACCATGGCCGGGTACACGACCATGACCACGGCGACCGGGGCCCAGGCCGCGGTCGCGATCTTAAAGCTCGCTCAGCGGGCCCGCGAGTTGATGAGCCGGGCGACCTTGAGGTGCCCGGCCGAGCGCAGTACCTGCTCGGCCCTGGCCGGGTCGGCTACCGGCGCCCTCTCCAGCAGGCCACGGGCGGCCTTCAGCTTCAGCAGGCGCCGGACGGACTGGTCGAGCCGCGCCTCCGAGATCTTCCCGGACTTCACCGCGGCCAGCAGCGCCCCACGGGCCTCGCGGTAGTCCGGCGGCATGAGCAGCAGGTCCACCCCGGCCTGGATCGCCCGTACCGCCACCTCCCCGTCGCCATACCTCTTGCGCACCCCCGCCATGTCCAGCGCGTCCGTCGAGACGACCCCGTCGAAGCCGAGCTTCTCCCTGAGCAGCCCGGTCAGAATCGGCTTGGAGAGGGTGGCCGGGTCGCCGGAGGGGTCGAGCTTCGGCATGACGACGTGCGCAGTCATGATCGCGTCGACGTCCTTGCCGATGGCGGCGGCGAAAGGCGGGGCGTCCAGCCTTTTCCACTGGGACAGCGAGTGCTTGATCACCGGCAGACCGGTGTGGCTGTCGACGTTGGTGTCACCATGGCCGGGGAAGTGCTTGGCCGTGGCCGCGACCCCCGCGTCGTGGAAGCCGCGGACCGCGGCGGCGACCATCGGCGCGACCTTCTTCGGATCGGAGCCGTAGGCGCGCGGGCCGATCACCGGGTTGCGCGGGTTGATGTTGACGTCGGCGACGGGGGCGAAGTCGAGGTTGATGCCCAGGACACGCAGCTCGCGGCCGGTCACCTCAGCGGCCCGGCGGGCCAGCGAGGGGTCGCCGGTCGAGCCGATGACCGAGGCTCCCGGCAGGTTGGTGACCAGCGGGGCGAGCCGGGAGACCTGGCCGTTCTCCTGGTCCGCGCCGATCAGCAGCGGGATCTCCGGCGACGCCTTCTGCAGCCCGTTGGTCAGCGCCACGACCTGCCTGACGTTCTTGACGTTGCCCGCCCAGGGGAACAGGATCACCCCGCCGGGGCGGTAGCGGGCGACCATCTTCGCCGGGGTGTCCACGCCGAACCGCGCCTGGTTCTCCCCCGACACCGTGTCGGCCGCCTGACCGTAAAGCACCGGCATGAAGAGCTGGCCGACCTTCTCCTCCAGGCTCATCGAGGCGAGCACTGCCTCCACACCGGCCGGCTTCGCCGTCCCGGGCTTCGCTGTCTCGGGCTTCGCCGTCTCGGCGGGCGCGGCCGCCGGGCCCGCGGACTCCGCCTGGCTCACGCTCGCGGAGGACTCACCGCCCCCGACCGCACCGGACGCCGGTGGAACGGCCCCTCCGGTGCCGACACACCCGGCCGCCATCGTCGCGATCACTGCGATCCCCGTCACACGCATCCACCGAGCCATGCCTCTTACGCTATCCGGGCGGATGTCCCGGTGCCCGCGCTCCGAACCGGCCGGCGAACCAGAGGCACCTCGGCTCACGGCGCCGACGCGATGCCCGCCAACTGGTCGAGAAGCTCCTCGGCGCCCTCGCCCTCGGCCCTGATCACCACTATGTCCCCCCTCCTGACGTCGAGTGCGAGGACCGACAGGATGCTCTTGGCGTTCACCGGTGAGCCGGCCCCCTTGGCGATGGTGACGTCCAGGGACGCCTTGGTCGCCGCCCGCACGAACGTCGCGGCGGGCCGGGCGTGCAGGCCGACCTCCGACGTGACGGTGACATGGCGCTCGGCCACGTGTTCCTCCTCAGAGTCGACAGTGCGGTCTAGACCACACGGTGTGTTTACCGGCCTTTGGCCATCCGATGGCTCAACACCATTTCACATTCTTCGCCATCTCCCGGTCCCGCGGGCCGTCAGACCGGATCGCTCCACTCGAAAAGCCGGTCACCGGCGTCCACAACCCCCTCGGCGAGGCCGACGACGGCGCTCGCGGTGGCGTCCAGCGCCACGACCGGGCAGATCGGACGGCGCCCACCCGCTTCGATCCCGGCCGGGTCCCACGCCACCACCGGCTGCCCGGCGCTCACCCGATCGCCCTCCGCGACCAGCAGCTCGAAACCCTCGCCCCTGAGCTGAACCGTGTCGATGCCCAGGTGGACGAGGACTCCCCTGCCGTCGTCGCCGACGACCACGAACGCGTGCGGGTGCAGCTTGACGATGGTGCCCGCGATGGGGGAGAACACCCGGCCGGGCGCCCTGTCCGGCTCGATCGCCATGCCGGGTCCGACCAGGCCCTCGGAGAAGACCGGGTCGGGTACCGAGTCGAGTCTCACGGCCACCCCCGCGACCGGTGCCAGAACCGTGGTCACCGCACTCCCCTCGGCATGCCCCCGTCCGCGAGAACACCTCCCTCAGCCGATGATGTCCTCGATGTCGCCGGCGATCGTGTCGGCCTCGGGGCCCACCACCACCTGCACGACGCCGCCGGCCACCATCACGCCGTGCGCGCCGGCCGCCCGCAGGGCCACCTGGTCGACCTTGGAGGCGTCACGCACCTCGGTGCGGAGCCGGGTGATGCACGGTTCGATCTCGATGATGTTGTCCGCACCACCGAGTCCAGCGATGATCGCGTCGGCGTCGGCCGCCATGTCGCCCTCCAGTTGTGATCACCCTGTCCCCAGGGCTATGGGCAGGCTAGAGGAGGTATCGCGATCAGTCGGTCTGGGTCACCTTGTTGAGACCACGTGGGGCGTCCGGGTCGATCCCCAGCCTGCGCGCGAGCGCCTCGGTGAGCAGCTGACCGGGGACGATCAGGCCCAGCGGCGCGACCCACTCGGGCAGGTCGGGGCCGTTCAGCGCGGCGGTGGAGACCGAGGAGAGCGCGGTACCGCCGCCGACCGTGTAGGCCGAGGCTCCCGCGCCGGTCACCCGCTCGGCGAGCGCCACGGTGCCGGCCAGGGTCGGGCCCTCGCCCGCCGCGACCAGGATCGCCGGGGTGTCGGAGTCGACCACGGCGATCGGGCCGTGCAGCAGGTCCGCGTACGACAGGCCCATGGCGTGCAGGTAGCACGCCTCCTTGAGCTTGAGCGCCAGCTCCAGCGCGGTGGAGAAGGCCAGCCCCCGGCCGGAGACCACGACGCCGGGCTTGTCCGCCAGCCCCTCGACGATCGCCTCCAGATCGCCCGGGTCGCCGACCAGCTTCTCGACCGCGTCCGGGACCCGCCGCAGGTCGCCGGGGTCGACGTCCGCGCCGAGACCGAGGGCGAGCACGGCGAGGGCGGCGAGCTGGGTGGTGTAGGTCTTGGTGGCGGGGACGGCCTTCTCCTCGCCCGCCACCGTGCACAGGGCGAGGTCCGCGGCCTGGGCCAGGGGGCTCTGCTCTCCGCCGTTGGTGATGGCCACGGTCCGGGCCCCACAGTCCTTCGCCCAGGCGAGGGTCTCGACGATCTCCTCGGTCCTGCCCGACTGGGAGAGGGCGACGGCCAGCACGCCGTCGAGGTCCAGCCTGCGCCGGTAGGTGGTGGCGATCGAGGGGGCGGCGAGCGTGGAGAGCCTGCCCGTGTGCGCCTCGGCCAGATAACGGCCGTAGACTGCGGCGTTGTCGGAGGTGCCACGGGCGATGAACAGCAGCTGGCGGGTCTGCCCCGCGAGCCGCTCCACCTCCCCGACCCTGGGGAGGAGGGCGTCGAGCGTGGCTCGCAACGCGGCGGGCTGCTCGGCTATCTCGCTGCGCATCTTGGTCGTCATCTCGCGCTCATCCTTCGGCTCGGACGGACGAGATCGGGCCGTTATCGATCCGTCTCCGGTCCGTACGTTGACACCCTTTTCCGGCCTGTGGTCTAGTCCGGACTAGACCAGTACGAACCATAACTCATCAGACACCTCAGATCGAGGGGGGAGGATCCTGTGGCCCAGATCGATCCGGACAGCCCGGTGCCCAAGTACTTCCAGCTGCGGGAGATCCTGCTCGATCTCATCGAGAACAACGAGCTGGCGATCGGCACCGCGATCCCGTCCGAGCGCGAACTCTGCCAGCGCTTCGGCCTGTCCCGCATGACCGTCCGGCAGGCCGTCGACCACCTGGTCTCCGAGGGCAGGCTCCAGCGGGTCGCCGGCAAGGGCACCTTCGTGGCCCGCCCCAAGATCGAGATGGCCCTGCGGCTGACCTCCTTCAGCGAGGAGATGCGCACCAGGGGCATGGAACCCGGCTCCCGCGACCTGGACCGCCGGGTGGTCAGGGCCAGCGCGCACCTGGCCAGGGAGCTCGGCATCCAGCCGGGCGACGAGGTCCACTTCATCGAACGGCTGCGGACCGCGGCGGGCGAGCCCATGTGCATCGAGCGGGCGCACATTCCCGTCTCCATCGCACCCGACCTCGACACCCACGACCTGACAGGCCGCTCCCTCTACGCCCTGCTGGAGACCCGCTACGGCCTGGTGCTCGACGCCGGCGAGCTCACCATCGACGGTGGCATCGCCGACCCCGGCGACGCCGACCTGCTGAAACTGCCACGCGGCGGGGCCGTGCTGCTGCTGCAGCGGCGCTCCTACGCGGGAGGCGTCTGCGCCGAACTCGGGGTCTCCACCTATCGCGCCGACCGCTACCAACTCCGTACGATCCTGGAGCTACCGACCCGCCGCGCCTGACCCCACCCTTCGCCGCACTCCTCCCTCCCACCCCCTGGAGGAAAGCCCGATGAGTCCCCCCTCGGCGGACGCGGGCCTGTCCGCCGCCCACCGGCCCGGGTCCGCCGCGATGAGCGTGCTCCAGCGCCTGGGACGTTCTCTGATGCTGCCGATCGCGGTCCTGCCCGCCGCGGGCCTGCTGTTCAGGCTCGGCCGGGACGACCTCCTCGGCCGGACCGACAGCGTCCTGCTCGACGATGTGGCCCGCGTCGTCGGCACGGCGGGCGGCGCGCTCTTCGACAACCTGCCCATCCTGTTCGCGATCGGTGTCGCCATCGGGTTCGCCCGCAAGGCCGACGGCTCCACCGCCCTGGCGGCGCTTGTCGGCTATCTGGTCTTCCACGCCGTCAGCATGAACATGTTCTTCATCCTGTTCGACGCCGACCTGAGGGAGTCCATCACCACCGAGGTGTTCGAGCGGGCCACCCCTGGCGTTCCCAGCGTGGTACTCGACCTCGGCGCGCAGAACCCGACCAGGGTGCTCGGCGGCATCATCATGGGCCTGGTCTCGGCACTGCTCTGGCAGCGCTACCACCGCACCAGGCTGCCGACCTGGCTGGCCTTCTTCGGCGGGCGCCGCCTGGTGCCGATCCTCACCGCCTTCGCCGGGCTCGTGATCGGGGTGTTCCTTGGCTTCGTCTGGCCGGTGCTCGGCGGCTGGGTCCGCGCCTCCGGGACCTGGCTCGCCTCCAACAGCGAACTCGGCGCCGGGGTCTACGGCATGGTCAACCGCGCCCTGCTCCCCCTCGGCATGCACCACATCGTCAACAACGTGATCTGGACCCAGGTCCCCGAGTGCGTGGTCGACGGCAAGAAACTCGCCGGGGACCTGATCTGCTTCAACAGCGGTGCCGTCGGCTACGGCGGCTTCGAGGCCGGTTTCTACCCGGTCCTCATGTTCGGCCTGCCGGCCGCCGCGATCGCCATCTGGCGGGCCGCACCGCCGCACCGGCGCACCGCGGTCGGCTCGATCATGATCTCCGCGGCGCTCACCGCCTTCCTCACCGGGATCACCGAGCCGATCGAGTTCGCCTTCATCTTCGTGGCTCCGGTGCTGTTCGTGATCCACATCGTGCTGACCGGCATCTCCTTGGCCCTCGCCTCCGCCCTGGGCGCCAAGCTCGCCTTCAGCTTCTCCTCAGGGCTGATCGACCTGGGCCTGTACGGGACCGCGCCCAACGCCCGGGGCATACCGATCGTCATCGTGATGGGGCTGGTCTACGCGGTGATCTACTACTCCGTGTTCAGCTTCCTGATCAGGAAGCTGAACATCATGACCCCCGGCCGCGAGCCCGAACCCGACATCGACTCCGGCGAGCCGGCCGCGCCCCCCGGTGCGGCGCCTGGCGGCCCTGACAGCGGGCCGCCCGGCTCCTGAAGCGGTTTCGGCCGTCCAGCGAAGATCACGGCTCGGGCCGGAACCCGCCCCCCTCGGGGATGGACCACTCCAGCTCAAGGTCACCTTCTCCGCCCGAAGGGACGAACCAACCGGGATTTTCAGAAAGTTGGCGGACCGCGTATCTGGGCAGTGGGCCGGAAACTCCTTCAAGTGTCAGTTTCCCCACCCGCAAGCCGAGCCCAATCGGAGTCACCCATGTCGCCCCCACGACGTCCGGCGCCGCTCCCCCGGATCGCGCCGTCCCCCGCCGCCGAGCCGCCCTACGACGAGGACCGCCCCGCGACGGACATCCCGGCCATGCCTCCGTACGTGCAGGGAACCCTCGCCCTCGCCCTCGAACCCGAGACTCCGGCACCTCCGACCGGGAAGCCGCTGATCTGGGGCCCGCCGGGGGCGATCCCCGACGAGCGGCGGCTGCGCGCCCTCGCGCAGGCCGTCGCCGAGATCCTGGCCGGCAGGCGACCGCCGGCGAGCGTCTCCTGTCACCTGACCGGCAGGGCCCAGGCCGAGCTGACCAGGAGCGGGAAGATCATCAACAGCGCACGCCCGCCCCGGGCGGGCAGGGCCCACATCTCCCAGCCCGAGGACGGGGTGGTGGAGATGTGCGCCGTGGTCGACTGCGGTGACCGCTCGCGCGTCCTGGCGCTCAGGCTGGAGCGCAGGGGCGTGCGGTGGCTCTGCACCGAGTTCGAGACGACTCCCTGACACGCCGGAGGGCCCGCACCATGGTGCGGGCCCTCCGGTCAGCGATCAGGCCTCGACGTTCTTGGGGTCGCCGTGGCAGCGCTTGTACTTCTTGCCGGAACCGCAGGGGCACGGCGCGTTGCGCTCGACGTTGCCGTACGCGTCACGCTCGGCCTTGGTGCTGATCCGGGTGTGCTCCACCTCACCGCTCTCCCCCGGAGCCGTGTACTCCAGCTCGGCGGGGCGCTGCGGGCCACGCAGGCCACGGGCGATGATCGAGCGGGTCTCCGCGACCGCCGCGTCCTCGGAGGGCTCGGCCTCCTCGACGATCGGGTTGCTCTGCACCTCGACCTCAAGGTTGAACAGGTAGCCGACCGACTCCTCCTTGATGCCCTCAAGCATCTGGGTGAACATCTCGAAGCCCTCGCGCTGGTATTCGATCAGCGGGTCGCGCTGGGCCATCGCGCGCAGGCCGATGCCCTCCTGGAGGTAGTCCATCTCGTACAGGTGCTCGCGCCACTTGCGGTCGAGAACCGACAGGATGACGCGGCGCTCCAGCACCCGCATGCCCTCCGGGTTCATGGCCTGCGCGTTGATCTCCTCCTCGCGACGGTCGTAGGCGGCCATCGCGTCGGCCTTCACCCGCTCGTTGAGGAACTGGGCGGTGAGCTCCTCGCGGCCCCCGGCCTCCTCGATGAGCTCGTCGGCGGTGATGCCGATCGGGTAGAGCTGACCGAGCGCCTTCCACAGCTTGTCGAGGTCCCACTCCTCGGCGAAGCCCTCGGCGGTGGCACCCGCGATGTACTCGTCGATCACGTCGTTGACGAAGCCGCGGATCTGCTCGTGCAGGTCCGCGCCCTCCAGCACCCGGTGGCGCTCGGCGTAGATCACCTTGCGCTGCCGGTTCATGACCTCGTCGTACTTCAGAACGTTCTTGCGGATCTCGAAGTTCTGCTGCTCGACCTGGTGCTGCGCGGAGGCGATGGCCTTCGAGACGATGCCCGACTCGATCGGTACGTCGTCCGGGATGTTGAGGCGCGTCATGATCATCTCGACCCTGGCCGAGTTGAACAGGCGCATGAGGTCGTCCTCAAGCGAGAGGTAGAAGCGCGACTCGCCCGGGTCTCCCTGACGGCCGGAACGGCCGCGGAGCTGGTTGTCGATGCGCCGCGACTCGTGCCGCTCGGTGCCCAGGACGTAGAGGCCGCCGAGTTCGGTGACCTCGTCGTGCTCGGCCTTCACGGCCTCCTTGGCCTTCTCCAGCGCCTCGCCCCAGGCCTTCTCGTACTCCTCCGGGGTCTCGACCGGGTCGAGGCCGCGGCTGCGCAGCTCCAGGTCGGCACGGAAGTCGGGGTTGCCGCCGAGCATGATGTCGGTGCCTCGACCGGCCATGTTGGTGGCCACGGTGACGGCGTGCTTGCGGCCCGCCTCGGCGATGATCGCGGCCTCACGGGCGTGGTTCTTCGCGTTGAGGACCTCGTGCTTGACGCCCTTGCGCTTGAGCTCCTTGGCCAGGCGCTCGGACTTGGCGACGCTCGTGGTGCCGACCAGGACCGGCTGGCCCCGCTCGTAGCGCTCCTTGATGTCCTCGACGCCGGCCAGGAACTTGGCGTCCTCGGTCTTGTAGACCACGTCGGCCTGGTCCTTACGGATCATCGGCCGGTTCGTCGGGATCGGGACGACGCCGAGCTTGTAGGTCTGGTGGAACTCGTTGGCCTCGGTCGCCGCGGTGCCGGTCATGCCGGAGAGCGTCTCGTAGAGGCGGAAGTAGTTCTGCAGCGTGATCGTGGCGAGAGTCTGGTTCTCGTCCTTGATCTTGACGCCTTCCTTCGCCTCGATGGCCTGGTGCATACCCTCGTTGTAGCGGCGGCCGTGCAGGACGCGACCGGTGAACTCGTCGACGATCAGGACCTCACCGTCGACGACGATGTAGTCCTTGTCCTTCTTGTAGAGCTCCTTGGCCTTCAGCGCGTTGTTGAGGAAGCCGACCAGGTGGGTGTGCTCGGGCTTGTAGAGGTTCTCGATGCCGAGCCAGTCCTCGACCTTCTCCACGCCGGACTCGAAGATGCCGACCGTGCGCTTCTTCTCGTCGACGGCGTAGTCGCCGGTGTTCTCCTCGCCGTCCTTGCCCTCGGTGCCCCTGCGGAGCCGGGGAACGATCTTGGCGAACTCGGAGTACCACTTGCCGGACTGCTCGCCGGGCCCTGAGATGATCAGCGGCGTCCTGGCCTCGTCGATGAGGATCGAGTCGACCTCGTCGACGACGGCGAAGTGGTGACCGCGCTGGACGCACTCCTCCAGCGACCACGCCATGTTGTCGCGCAGGTAGTCGAAGCCGAACTCGTTGTTCGTGCCGTACGTGATGTCGGCGTTGTACTGCTTGCGGCGCTCGTCGGAGGGCATGTTGGCCAGGATCACGCCGACCTCGAGACCGAGGAAGCGGTGGATGCGGCCCATCTCGTCGCCGTCGCGCTTGGCCAGGTAGTCGTTGACCGTGATGACGTGGACGCCCTTGCCCGAGATGGCGTTGAGGTAGGTGGGCAGCGTACAGGTGAGGGTCTTGCCCTCACCGGTGCGCATCTCCGAGATGTTGCCCATGTGCAGGTTGGCCCCGCCCATGATCTGCACGTCGAAGTGGCGCTTGCCCAGCACCCGCCGGGACGCCTCGCGAACGGTGGCGAAGGCCTCGGGAAGCAGGTCGTCGAGAGACTCACCGTCGATGTAGCGCTGCTTGTAGTCGGCGGTCAGCGCGCGAAGCTCGGCATCGGTCAGGCTCGTGAAGTCGTCTTCAATGGAGTTGACCTGGTCGGCGATCCGCTTGAGCTTACGCAGAAGCTTGCCTTCGCCGGCGCGAAGAATCTTATCGAGAAAGGCTGGCACTTTAGGTAAAGCTCCTCGCAGGTCTTCCGCGGCCGGACCGGCCCGGCTGAGGACGAGACATGGTTCTCCGCTGCCATCGTAGGCGGTTCCGCCACCAGACACAGCCACCCTGAAAGACGCTCTTGCGGCCTGTGGAGTTCCTTGCCCGCTTCTTTGAGAGAGTACGGCCAACTTCAAAGGGTATGTCGTCTTTTGTCATGTCCGCATCAGGTGATCGTGGGGACACGACACCGCCCCCCGGAGGGAGAGGCCGTGACGGCGAGGCAGAACCACTGGGGCAGGGCGTCATCCTGGCTGACGGTGACCGTGATCATGTTGGGTTTCGCCATCGCCGGAACCGGCCTCTGCATGGGTCCCGACTGGTTTCTCCTGTGGGCGGGCACGACGGTCTGCGTCATCGGGGTCATCCTGGTGCCGGTCTTCCGGGTCTTCCAGGACGTCGTCGTGGACGGGCCCCGCACGACGCGCGACCAGAGCGCCCGGGGCGTCCTCGGCTGACGCCGGGTGCGGTTCGCCCTCACCCGACCCGAATCCACCCCGTCCGGCGACGTTCTGACACCGGCATAGCATTTTCGTCGGTGTCAGGCGCTAGCCTCAGCCGCACACCGTGTTGTCTTCTCCCGGGGCGGTCAATGAAGCTCTCCCTCTCTTCGGACGAAGCCCGTCGTATCATCCTCCGCGCTCAGGGGTTCCTCGGCGCGGAGTCCCGGCGCGGCGGCGCCTCCGCGGCCCTGCGCCGCCTGGGTGCCGTCCAGCTCGACACGATCTCCGTGCTGGCCCGCTCCCACGAACTGGTCGCGTACGCCCGCCTCGGCGCCGTCGGCAGGCGGGAGGTCGAGCGGGCCTACTGGGACGAGCCCGCCAGGGCCTTCGAGTACTGGTGTCATGCCGCCTGCGTCCTGCCGATCGGCGACTGGCCGCTGTACGCCTTCAGGCGGAGGTATTTCCGGGCCAGGAAGTTCCGCTGGCACGAGGTGCCCGACAGTGTCGACAAGGTGCTGCAACGGGTCCGCGAGAGCGGCCCGATCACCACCGCCGACATCGGCGGAGCCAAGAAGGGCGGCCCGTGGTGGGACTGGTCCGACTCCAAGATCGCCATTGAGTGGCTGCTCGACACCGGCGAGGTCGTCTGCACGCGCAGGGTGGGCTGGCGCCGCGTCTACGACCTGGCCGAGCGCACGGTCCCCGGGCACCTGCTGGCCGAGGAGCCGTCCGACACCGAGTGCGTCACCCGGCTCGCCGGCATCGCCGGGCGCGCGCTCGGCGTGGCCACCCGCGCCGACCTCGTCGACTTCCTGCGTCTGAAGGCGCCCGAGGCGCTGCTGCTCGACAGGTGCCTGCGCGACGGGTCCGCCGGGCTGGTCCCCGTCCGCGTCCCCGAATGGCCCGAGCGCGCCGCCGACGCCTGGGCCGATCCCACCGCGCTGGAGACCGAGCCGAGGGGCCGGCACCGTACGACCCCGCTCTCCCCGTTCGACTCCCTCGTCTGGGATCGCGCGCGCACCGCCCGCGTGTTCGGTTTCAACCACCGCCTTGAGGCGTACGTTCCCAAGGAGAAGCGCGTCCACGGCTACTTCACGATGCCGGTCCTGGCCGGAGGCCGGCTGATCGGGCGTGTCGACCCCGCCCGCGAGGGTTCCACCCTGGTGGCCCGCCAGGTGAGCCTTGAACCCGGCGTCACCCCCGGCAGGGGCGCGACCTCGCTGGCCGGGGCGTTCTGGGAGGCGGCGAGCTGGGTCGGCTGCGATGCCGTCCGGGTCGAGCGGGTGGATCCCCTGCTGGCCGGTCCCCTTCAGGACGCCCTGAGCCGGGTGCGCTGAGCACGGGCGCACCGGGCCGACCGCTGAGCCGTGACGCTGAGCCGCCGGGCCGCCCGGGCGCCGCAAGGCCCCGGCCGTCGCACCCGTACGGCGGCACGGGTGCGGTGACCGTCCCGCGGTCACCGCACCGGGGGTGGGTCAGGTGATCTCAAGCATCCGCTCGCGGACCGCGTAGACCACCGCCTCCATCCGGGAGTGGAGCTGGAGCTTGTCCAGGATGTTCCTGACGTGGTTCTTCACTGTGTTCTCGGAGATGAACAGCTGCTTGGCGATCTCGCGGTTGTTCATCCCCTTCGCGACCAGGCGGAGCACCTCCATCTCCCGATCGGTCAGGCGCGGGACGGGGAGTTGTGGGGGCCGCTCGGCCTCCTTGCGGCTCATACTGGCGAACTCGCTGATGAGTTTGGCGGCCATCGCCGGATTGATCAGCGACTGTCCTTCGTGGACACCGCGTACGGCCTCCGGCACCTCGTCGAGCTGGACGTTCTTCAGCAGGTAGCCGGTGGCACCCGCCTTGATCGCCTCGAAAAGATCTTCTTCCTCGTCACTCACGGTCAACATGATGATCCGCGTGCTCGGCACCGAGGCCTTGATCTCACGAGTGGCCTCGATACCGCTTCTCCGTGGCATCCGGACGTCCATGAGCATGACATCCGGAGTGAGGCGGTCGGCGAGCTCGACCGCCTCTTGCCCGTCGCTCGCCTCGCCGACAACCTCGATGTCCGTCTCCGCGGCCAGCGCCATCTCCAGACTGCGGCGGATCAGCGCGTGATCGTCAACGATCAGCACGCGGATCGGTTCGCCGCGTCCGGTCGAGCTGGTTGCGTCGTCGGGTTCCGTCACGCCTCCTCCTCGGGGGGCCAGAGCCGGTGGACCGCCATGATTACACGGGTTTCATGGTCCTCGGTTGGTCGGAGAGGATCTTCGAGCGCGTCCGTCAGGGCTCGACGAGCCGCAGCACGCCGTAGTTGTACCCCTGACGCAGGTATACGACGCTCGGCTGCCCGCTCTCCTTGTCACGGAATAGGTAGAAGTCGTGCCCCACCAATTCCATCTCGAGAAGTGCCTGGTCGATCGTGATGGGATCGGCCTTGTGGAACTTCTCCCTGACCATCAACGGCCCGTCTCCGTCCATCTGGATCGGGATGATGGTCTTGTCCTCGGAAAGGTCGGCCTCGGCCGGCTCGGTGAGCGACCGCTCCGGGGCGCTCTCGAACGTCTCCGCGAGCGCGGTGGCCGTCAGCTCGGCGACCGAGGGGGGGCAGTGGTTGCCGTGGTGGATCTTTCTCCGGTCGGCGAGGCGCCGCAGCCGTCCTTCGAGCTTGCCGAGTGCGATGTCAAGGGCGGCGAAACGGTCGTCGGCCGAGGCCTCCGCCCGGACCGCTGGACCACGTGAATGAATGGTGAGCTCGACGCGCTCTCGCTGATCGACGATACGGGGATTACGTTCCTTGGACACCTCCACGTCAACGCGAATGAGCTTGTGGTCCAAACGCTCGATCCTGGCCAGCTTGGTGTTCACGTGGTCACGGAATCGGTCACTCACTCCGGTGTGCCGACCCTTGACGATGATCTCCATGCACGGCCCCCCTTCGAATCTCGACGGTGGTACTGCGGCACCCGCTCGGCCGACCTGGTCTTCGTCCCCACATCCGCCTGCTGAGGGTTTCGCAGCTCTTTGCCACTACATGCCCTTCTCTTCTGGCGAGGAACATCTGGCTCCCCGGGAAGGCAGGACTTACCTCTAAGCCGCACCGTGATCGATCGACGAAAAGTCGTCTTACGTGGACCGTTTGGCCTGCGGCTGGCATCGGCTAGCCGTGCCGGCCTCCTGTCGGAGGTCGGTCCGGCGCAACCACGGACCCGAGCGGGTGCCATGGCTCAGACGCTATCCGCATCCCGGCCGAATGTCAGCTTGGCGATCGGGTCAAGGATCACTTTGTGTGGTTCACAGCCTGGCGGCCGATCATCAGAGACCCTGCCCCCACGGGTGGGCGGTGCCGGAGGCGAGGGCCGCTCGCCACCGCTGAGCAGCCCAGAGGGCACGATCGAGACAGTGAGGTGTGGCGCTGGAGTGAGATGGGACGGCGAACCGCTCTTTACCCTCCGTCACGTTCGCCGGTTCGGACTCTCCGGCGTGTCGCGGCGACCGTGGCGGCGAAGGACGGCGTCACGCCGACCTCGCGCATCGCCCTCGCCGCCTCCGCGAGCGTCGCTCCGGTGGTGACGATGTCGTCGACCAGCACAATCGCCTCTGTGCCACCCCAGGAGCGCGGCACAGGCGCGTTGCGGCCGACCGTGACAGAGAAGGCCGCGGACAGATTCGCGGCCCGCTGGAGCGAACTCAGCCCCGCCTGGTCGGCGACACGCCGCCGCTGGGCGAGCACCCTCGCCACGGTCGCGGGCCAGCCGGCCTGGCGGAGGCAACCGGCCGCCAGCTCCGCGAGCCTGGCCACCGGATCGTGCCCGCGGCGCCGGTGGGCCGCTCGGGCGCTGGGCACCGGCACGAGCAGCACCGGCCGCTCGCCGGCCGCCGTGGCGACGGCCAGGGCGAGGGCCCCGGCCAGGGGAGGGGCGAGGGCCGTGCGGCCGCGCTCCTTGTAGGCGATGACCGTCCGCCGTACGGCAGGGGTGTATTCGGCCGCCGACCAGCACTCCGGCAGGCCCGGCGGGGCGGGGTCGGGCATCCGGCGCGCGGGCGTTCCGTGCAGCTCCGCCGCGCAGCGGGGACAGACGAGGGAGCCCGGCGCGTCGCATCCGGCGCAGCGGGGCGGCAGGATCAGGTCGAGCATGGCGGTCGTCACCAGCCCAAGGTGTCATATCGCACCGACAAAAAGCCCAGCCCAGGGCACCGGCCGGGACACCACCCCCGTCGCGGGAGGCCCGAGGCGGCCCGTGGCCGGCCCGTGGTCAAGGCGGCTCAGCCCAGGGGGAAGGCCGGCGAGGACGGGCCGTTCTCGGTGAAGTCCGTCGAACCGGTCTCGTTCTTGACCAGCGGCTCCCACTTGGTGGAGGTCCAGTAGAGGACCTGCCGGTTGCCCTGGTCGTCCTTGGCCCCGGCCAGCAGGATGCTGTCCAGCGCGGTGATGCTCTCTATCCCTATCCGCGAGTCGAAGGCCAGGGGCTTCGGCTCGGCGGTGACCGACGCCTCCAGCAGTTCCGACTTGCCGGTGAGCGCGTAGAGGGTCTTGCCGTCCTTCCAGGCTATGTCCTCGATCGTCCGCTTGCCCTCGCTGTCCACCACGATCTGGAGGTTGGCGATGCGCGTGTTCTCCCGCTCACCGATGACGGTGCCGACGTGGACCTGCTCGCCCAGCCCGTCCTTGACCACCACCGCGACGTGCACGCCGTCCCGCGCGACCTTCAGCGACTTGACGTAGACCGTCTCCAGGTCGGGGGCCGACACCCGGTAGCGGTGCTTGTTGTCACCGTCGTGCCTGGTCACGATCGAGGTGTGGTCGTTGGGCCGGTCGACGGTCCAGAGCGTGTTGTAGCGGTCCCACGACGGCTGGATGAGGGATTCGCCGGTGGCCCACACCCGCCACTCGCCGCCCGCGGCGAGTGGCGCGACGGAGACGTTCTTGCCGTCCTGGGCGAGCGCCGCCACCTGCTGCACCGGCTGGCCGCTGATCGCCGGGCGGGTGAGCCCGCTCTTCTTCTGGCCGGCCCTGCCCGGCACCGGCCGCCCGACGTTCTCCTTGTCCAGCAGCCACAGGGCGCCGTCGGCGAGATAGAACGAGGTGACGGTGTCGGGGGTCGTCCACGGGTCGAAGTGCGACTGCTCCTGGGCGTCGATCTGCAGCGGCGTGTCGGCGTAGTACGACTCGCCGTTGACCTTGACCTCGAACCCCCAGCCGCCCTTGGTGAGCGCGGTGAGCGTCGCGGCGAGCTGGGCCGACATCGGGTCGATCAGGTCGGGGTCCACCCGCCTGGTGAGGTCGACGACGACCCGGTTGTTCTCGGTGGTGACGTCGATGAGCCCGGTGTCGGCGAGGGCGGAGCGCACCGAGCCCTTGAGGGAGCTGCTCGGCCCCCGAAGCAGCCGCTCCACGGTCGTCTTGGCGAAGTTGGCGGCCGGGTCGATCGGTACCCGCACCTGATCGACCACCAACCCCTTCCAGTGGGAGTCGAGGAAATAGAGATCCACGGGGAGGTAGCCGCGGGCGACGTCGGCCTCGGAGAGCAGGAGCCCGTCGGGGGCCGCGCTGATGCGCCACTCCCCGCCCGCTTCCTTGGCGAGCGTGAAGGGCTGGTTCAGGGGGCCGCCGCTCGGACGGTAACGGCCGTCCTGATCGATGATGGCGGTTTTAGTGCCCTTGAGCGTGACCTGGGCATGCTTGTCCTCCTCCCGGAGCGGCGCGAACTTCTCGTAGTCGCCCTGCCGGTAGACCGTGACGCCGCCGTGCGGGTTCCACTTGTCCGCGAAGTCACCGGTGAGGTATTGGCGGGCGACCTTGAAGTCGGGGTCGTCGGGGCTCGCCATCGCGGCGCGGAAGCCGGTGACGACCTCCTCCGGCGACCACGCGGCCTTCGGCGGCATGGCGATGACCCGCGCGTACGGGTTGTCCAGCGGGTTGCCCTTGCGCTCGTTGTCGACGGCGACGACGGACTTGCCGCCGGTGGGGATGACCGAGCAGGCCGACGCCCCGCAGACCAGGGTGACGGCCAGGATCGCCGTCCCCGCCTTCCGCACGTTCTCAGTCCGCATCGCGTCCCCCGTCGGCCACCGCCGGCGACAGCACCGGCGTCATGTGCCCCCGCCACGTGCGGCGCATCTCCACCTCCGGCGGTACCAGCGGCAGCGGCGAGCCCCGAAGGACCGCCCCCGCCACCCTGGGCAGCGAGAGCCGGAACTGCGACCCCTCCCCGTGCGAGCCCCAGGCCTGCAGCCAGCCGCCGTGCAGGATGGCGTCCTCCCTGGAGATCGCCAGGCCCAGTCCCGTACCGCCGATCGTGCGCGCCCTGGACGGGTCGGCCCGCCAGAACCGGTCGAAGACCAGGTTCTCCTCGCCGGGTTTCAGCCCCACCCCGTGGTCGCGTACCGCCACCGCCACCGCGTCCCTGTCGGCGGCGACCGAGACGACGATGTCCCGGCCCTCGCCGTGCTCTATCGCGTTGAACAGCAGGTTGCGCAGGATGCGCTCGACCCTGCGGCTGTCCATCTCCGCCATGCAGGGCTCGCCGGGCAGGCGCAGGTCGAAGCGGGTGGAGTGGCGCTCGGCCAGCGCCTCGGAGTCGGCGACGGCGCGCAGCACCACGTCCCTGACGTCCACCGAGTCGACGTCGAGGTCGGCCGCGCCCGCGTCGTAGCGGCTGATCTCCAGGAGGTCGGCGAGCATCGCCTCGAACCGGTTGAGCTGGTTCTGCATCAGCTCGGCCGACCTGGCCGCCATCGGGTCGAAGTCCTCGCGGGCGTCGTAGAGCAGGTCCGCGGCCATCCGCACGGTGGTCAGCGGGGTGCGCAGCTCGTGCGAGACGTCCGAGACGAACTGCCGCTGGACCTGGGAGAGCTCCTCCAACTGGTGGATCTTCAGTGCCAGGTTGGCGGCCATCTCGTTGAAGGAGGTGGCCAGGCGGGCCAGGTCGTCCTCGCCGCGGACCTTCAGACGCTCGTCCAGCCGCCCCGCGGCCAGCCGCTCGGCGGCCTGCCTGGCCAGCCGCACCGGCGTGACGACCTGGCGGGTGACCAGGGAGGAGATCGCGGCCAGCAGCAGCACGAGGCCGGCGCCGACAAGGATGATCATCTGCTGGACGGAGGCGAGCGTCTTCTCCTCCTTGTCCAGCGGGACGAGGTGGTAGATCTCGTACGACGAGTCGAGCCTGGTCCCCCAGGTGTCGAGGCGGGTGCCGATGATCATCCCGGGCACCGGCTGGTCCGGCTGCCCCTTGTAGTACAGCGGGGTGTACCAGGTGCTGTCCTCGCCCGCCTCCTTCTTGAACAGCTCGTCGCGCTGCCTGGCCGGGATGCTGACGGGATCGATGTTCGTGGTGCCGTAGAACTCCCCCGGCAGCCCCTCGTTACGGATGATCACCGAGTAACGGCTGGCGGACCCGGCCCGCCGCGCGAGCGCCTCGGTGGCCTGGCTGAGCGGGCCGCTTCCCCCTGGCTGGAGCGCCTGGCCCGACTCGACGGGCTGCTTGGCGGCCTCGGCCGGCTGGTTGAGATAGCCGAGCACCGCGTTCCTGTCGGCCTGGGCCTCGCTCTTCGCCGCGCTCTCCCTGGTCTCCAGGGTGGTCCTGACGATCTGCTGCATGAGGAAGACGCCGAGCACGGCGACGACCACGATGGAGATGACCATCGTGCTGGTGACCACGCGCAGCTGGAGCGAGCGCCAGAAGACACGGCGCACCCTCCCGGCCGCCCGCCGGGTACGACGCCGGACACCCCGCAGCAGCTGGCGCGGGGTGCGGCGGCGTTTCTTCGGTGCGGGAGGCATCTCGGGCTCCGGGGGGAGTCTCGGCTAGGCCGGGCCGGCCTTGTAACCGACCCCCCGGACCGTCACGACGATCTCGGGATGCTCCGGGTCCTTCTCGATCTTCGCTCGCAGTCGCTGGACGTGCACGTTGACCAGGCGGGTGTCGGCCGCGTGGCGGTAGCCCCAGACCTGTTCGAGCAGGACCTCGCGGGTGAAGACCTGGCGCGGCTTGCGGGCGAGGGCGACCAGCAGGTCGAACTCCAGCGGGGTGAGGTTTATGGTCTCCTCCTCCCGCTTGACCGAGTGCCCGGCGACGTCGATGGTGATGTCGCCGATCTGCAGGATCTCCGGCGTCGGCTCGTCGGTGCGGCGCAGCCTGGCTCGCACCCTGGCGACGAGCTCCTTGGGCTTGAAGGGCTTGACGATGTAGTCGTCGGCCCCGGACTCCAGGCCGAGCACCACGTCGATGGTGTCGCTCTTGGCCGTCAGCATGACGATCGGCACCCCGGACTCGGCCCGGATCCGGCGGCAGACGTCGATCCCGTCGGCGCCGGGCAGCATCAGGTCGAGCAGTACAAGATCCGGCCGAGTGTCGCGGAACGCGTCAAGCGCCTTGTCACCATCGGAGACGAAGGAAGGTTCGAAACCCTCCCCGCGCAGCACGATACCGAGCATCTCGGCGAGAGCGGCGTCGTCGTCGACGACCAGCACGCGTCCTTTCATGGCCCCTCATTCGGTTTACGCAGTTCGGGAGTTATTGGGATAAACCGCTCGGTCGTCGAAGATTACCCTTGCCCGTCAAGTAGATGACACCGGCCGACGACCAGCCTTCCAAATGACGAACTTTAGGCGCACACAACGTGAAGCGCGCAATGGTGCCCCCGCACGGTCACCACCGGTCCCGGCGACTGCGAACGCCGGGCGGCGATGACCACGCTCCCAGTCTGCGGTAAACGACGGTGTCTCGGCCATCCCTCTGGCATCTCCGCCGCTCTCCGGGGAGATGAAACGTCCGCGTGATCGCCCGATCACCACGAACGGTGTGACCACATGCCAGGATTGGGATATGTCAGACGGTCACGGCTCCGCTCCCGGTACGCCCCCGGGCTGGGCGTCCAACCAACCTCCGCCGTACGGCGATGCCCCGGGATCGCCGTGGACCGCACCCGGCTCGGCCCCCGGCTCCCCAGCGGGCCCGCCGCCTTCCGGGCCGCCCCACGACCAGGCACCGCACCAGCAGGGCCCCTACGGCCCGCCGCCCTACGGCGTGCGCCAGGAGCCCCCCGCGATGCGCCCCGGGATCATCCCGCTGCGCCCGCTCGGCCTGGGCGACATCCTGGACGGCGCGATCAAGCTGATCCGCTCCAACCCCAAGAGCATCCTGGGCCTGTCCGCGATCGCCGCGGCACTGAGCGCGATCCCCTTGGCGATCGGGGAGGCGCTCCTGCTGGGCTCCAGCGCGGCGACCCTGGAGAACCTGACGGACCCGACCGCGCCGGTGAACCTCCCGGAGGCGAGCTTCCTCGCCGAGTACGGCGGCACCCTGCTCTCCTACGCGGTGCAGCTCGTGGCGGTGACGCTGCTGACCGGCGTGCTGACGCGCATCCTGGGCCGCGCCGTCTTCGGCGGCAAGATGACGGCGGGCGAGGCCTGGACGCTGACCCGGAGCCGGGTGCCCACGCTGTTCGGGCTGGTGATCGTCAGCACGGTGGCCATACTCGCCCCGCTGCTCCTGATCGTCGGACTGTTCGCCGCGCTTGACGCGGCCGGTGCCGGACTCTCCGTGATGGTCATCGCGGGCCTGCTGGCGCTGCTGGCCTTCGTGGCATATGCCATGTTCATCACCACCCGGCTGGCGCTCGCCCCCGCGGCCGCGGTGCTGGAGCGGCTCGGCGTCGTCGAGTCCCTGCGCAGGTCCTGGAACCTGGTCTCCGGCGGCTTCTGGCGGACACTCGGCATCCTGCTGCTCACCCAGATCCTCGCCGGTCTGGTCGGCACGTTGCTCTCCTTCCCGTTCACCCTGGGCGGGAGCCTCCTGGGCCTCCTGGGCGGAGGTTCCCTCGGGGCGCAGATCGCCACGGCGGTCCTCATCGCCGTGGGCGCCACCGTCGGCGCGATGATCACCTATCCCTTCCAGGCCGCGGTCAACGGCCTGCTCTACGCCGACCGGCGGATGCGCACCGAGGCGTTCGACCTGGTGCTCCAGACCGCGGCGATCGAGCAGCGACGGCAGGGCTGGGTGCACGCCTCGGCCGACGACCTGTGGGACCCCTCCGTCACGCCCACCGGCCCCGCGCGGCATGGGTTCCCCGATCAGGGAGCTCCGTGGTCCCACTCCTGACGTTCCCGTTCCTGACGTCCCCGATCGACATCGAGCGCGAGGAGGCTCGACGCCGGGCGATCCAGGAGCTGCTCGGAGCCGAGTACGCCAAGGAGTCCCTGGTCGACCGCCTCTGGCGAGGGGTGAACCAGTTCCTCGGCGACCTGCTCGACCAGGAGTCCGCGGGCGTCGTCGGCAGCCTGGCGGCGCGGGTCGTCCTCATCGTGATCGTGATCGGGATCATCGTCGCGGTGTTCCTGGTCGCCCGCAGGACCGCCAGGGGCACCTTCGCGGGCACGGAGGGTCTCTTCGGTGACCGCCGCCTCACCGCCGCCGAGCACCGCGAGGCCGCCGAGCGGCTGGCCGCGGAGGCGCGGTGGGCCGAGGCGGTCCGCGAGCGGCTCCGGGCCGTCGCCCGCGACCTGGAGGACCGCGTGATCGTCGACTCCACGCCCGGCCGCACCGCCGGGGAGCTGGCGGCCGAGGCCGGGCGCGCGCTACCCGCGCTCGCCGCCGAACTGGCCGCGGCGGCCCGGGTGTTCGACGACGTGACCTACGGCGAGGTGCCCGGCACGCCCGAGGCCTACCGGGTCATGTGCGCTCTCGACGAGCACCTGCGCGCCGCCCGCCCGGCGCCGCCCGTACGGATGGAGACGCCATGAGCCTGGCCGCGCCCGAGCGAGCCGGGTCGACCTCCACCTCACCGACCGCCCGCGGCCTCTGGCGCGGCGGCAGGGGCGCCCTCCTGGTGGCGATCCTCGTGGTCGCCGTCGCCGTCACCGGCGTGCTGCTCGGCGGCTCCGGCCAGGCGGGAAGGCCTCTCGACCCCGCCGACACCTCGCTGTCCGGCGGCAAGGGCCTGGCCCGGCTGCTACAGGCACGGGGGGTGCGGGTCGCGCGGGTCACCTCGGTCGCCGAGGCCGAGTCCCAGGCCAGACAGACCGGTTCCGCGGGTAGCACCCTGCTGGTGAGCGACATCTCCCCGCTCGACGAGGCGGAGGCGGATCGGCTCGCCGCGACACCGTCGGACCTGCTGCTGGTGGGCGTACGGTCACATCTGGAGCGGCTCGCGCCGGGGGTGAGCCCGGTGCGGGAGGTGCGGGCGCGCTCCCGCGAGCCCCGGTGCGCGCTGCCGGCCGCGACGAGGGCGGGCAGCGCCTACCTCGGCGGCACGGCGTTCGCCCTGCCCGCCGGGGCGACCGGCTGCTACCCCGCCGACGGGCGGCCCACCCTGGTCTTCCACCCCACCGGGGACCGGAAGGTCACCGTCACGGGCGACGGGCAGTTCATGACCAACCTGCGGCTCGCCGAGGACGGCAACGCCGCGCTGGCGATGAACCTCGCCGGCGGCCGGCCCACCCTGATCTGGCTGACGGCCCCCGAGACCGCCCCACAGGCGGGGGGCCAGGCGGGTTTCTACGATCTGGTCCCCGAAGGGGTCAGGTGGGCCGTGGTGCAGGTGCTCGTCGCGGTGCTGCTGCTGGCGCTCTGGCGGGGCCGCAGGCTCGGTCCCGTGGTGGCCGAGCGGCTGCCCGTCGTCGTCAGGGCGGCCGAGACCGTCGAGGGACGTGCCAGGCTCTATCGTGCGAGGCGTGCCCGCGATCGGGCCGCCGCGGCCCTGCGCGCCGGCTTCATCGACCGGGTGACCCCCCGTCTCGGGCTGCCCTCAAGGGCGGGAGCCGACGCGCTGGTGAACGCGATCGCCGAGCGGACCGGCCAGCCGGTGCCACATGTGGGCGCCGCCCTGTACGGACCTCCGCCACTCGACGAGGCGGGGCTGGTAGCCCTGGCCGAATACATGGACATCGTGGAAAGGCAGGTCGGAAAGTCGTGACCACACCACCGGGGAACGGCGATCTCGCCGAGGCGACCTCCGTCGTCAGGACCGCGCCCGGCGCACCCGCCGCGCAGAGCGCGGACGGCGCCAGGGAGGCGCTGGGAGCCCTGCGCGCCGAGGTCGCCAAGGCGGTCGTCGGCCAGGACGCCGTGGTCACCGGGCTGGTGATCGCGCTGCTCTGCCGGGGCCATGTGCTGCTCGAAGGCGTGCCGGGCGTCGCCAAGACCCTGCTGGTGCGTACCCTGGCGGCGGCGCTCTCGCTCGATTTCAAGCGCGTGCAGTTCACCCCCGACCTCATGCCGGGCGACATCACCGGTTCGCTGATCTACGACGCGAAGACCTCGGAGTTCGAGTTCCGCGAGGGTCCGGTCTTCACCAACCTGCTGCTCGCCGACGAGATCAACAGAACCCCTCCGAAGACGCAGGCCGCGCTGCTGGAGGCGATGGAGGAGCGCCAGATCAGCGTGGAGGGTGCGGCGCGCGGGCTGCCGGACCCGTTCATCGTGGCCGCCACCCAGAACCCCATCGAGTACGAGGGCACCTACCAGCTGCCCGAGGCGCAGCTTGACCGGTTCCTGCTCAAGCTGACCGTCCCGCTGCCGCCCCGTGACCAGGAGATCGCGGTGCTGGAGCGGCACGCGCTCGGCTTCGACCCGCGCGACCTGTCGCACATCAGGACCGTGGCCACCGTCGCCGACCTCGCCGCGGGACGCGCGGCGGTCAGCCAGGTGCACGTGGGCCCCGAGGTGCTCGGCTACATCGTGGACATCGCCAGGGCCACCCGCCAGTCGCCCTCGCTCCAGCTCGGCGTCTCGCCACGTGGCGCGACCGCGCTGCTGGCCGGGGCACGGGCCTGGGCATGGCTGTCGGGCCGCGCCTACGTGACGCCCGACGATGTCAAGGCACTGGCCAGGCCCGCGCTGCGGCACCGGATCCAGCTACGCCCCGAGGCCGAGCTGGAGGGCGCGACCGCCGACGGCCTCATCGACGCCGTCCTCGCCTCCGTCCCCGTACCCCGCTGACCCATGGCGCTGACAGGACGGGCCGCGCTACTGGCCCTGCTGGGCACCCTGGTCGTGCTGTTCGCCCCCCGTGGGGGGCCTGCCGTGGCCGGGGTGGCACTGCTGATCGCGGTGCTGGTCGTGATCGACCTGCTGCTGGCCGGAAGCGTGCGCCCGCTGCGCTTCACCCGCTCGGGCGAGCGGCTGGTACGACTCGGTGAGTCGGTCACGGTCGAGCTGATCGTGGAGAACCCCGGTCCCCGCAGGGTGCGCGGCGTGCTCAGGGACGCCTGGCCCCCGTCCGCCGGGGCCACCCCCCGGCACCTGCCGCTGGACGTGCCGGCCGGCGAGCGCCGCCGGCTGGTCACGACGCTCACCCCCACCCGCAGGGGTGACCGCGAGGCGGTCACGGTGACGGTGCGGGCGCTGGGGCCGCTGGGCATCGCGGGCCGCCAGGGCTCGCACCGGGTGCCCTGGTCGGTCCGGGTGCTACCGCCCTTCCTCAGCCGCAAGCACCTGCCCGCCAAGCTGTCCAGGCTCAGGGAGCTGGAGGGCCAGCATCCGTCGATGGTCAGGGGGCAGGGCACCGAGTTCGACTCGCTGCGGGAGTACGTGGTCGGCGACGACGTCCGCTCGATCGACTGGCGGGCCACCGCGCGCCGCAACGACGTCGTGGTCCGCACCTGGCGGCCGGAGCGCGACCGGCGGGTGCTGATCGTGCTCGACACCGGCCGTACCTCGGCCGGGCGGGTGGGCACCGCCCCGATCCCGCTGGCCGGCGAGGTACCGAGGAGCGGTCAGCAGGGCAGGTCGCGGGTGGTGCCCGGCTGGCCCCGCCTCGACTGGTCGATGGACGCGGCGCTGCTCCTGGCCGCGCTGGCCTCCCGCGCGGGCGACCGGGTCGACTTCCTGGCCCACGACCGCGCGGTGCGCGCCTGGGTGTCCGGCACCAGCCGTACGGAGCTGCTGTCCTCGCTGGTCAACACCATGGCTCCGATCGAGGCCGAGCTGGTCGAGGCCGACTCGGCCGGGATGGTCGCGGCGATCATGTCACGAGCCAGGCGGCGCTGCCTGGTCGTCGTGCTGACCGACCTCAACCCGGCAGCGCTGGAGGAGGGCCTGCTGCCGGTGCTCCCCCAGCTCTCCGCCCGGCATCTGGTGCTCCTGGCCGCCGTCTCCGACCCGCAGGTGGCCGAGATGGCCGCCGGGCGCGGCACCTCCGAGCTGGTCTACGGCGCGGCGGCGGCCGAGCACCTGAGCGCGGGGCGGCGGCGGATCACCGCCCTGCTGCGCCGCCAGGGCGTGGAGGTGGTGGACGCCGCCCCCGAGCAGCTCGCCCCCGCCCTGGCCGACGCCTACCTGGCGCTGAAGGCGTCCGGGCGGCTCTGATGGTCGCCCGGACGCGCTGACTAGCGTGTCCGGGCCGCCGACGATGTCCGGGGAATCTGAAGGCCTCCGGCCAGGCGCGTCGGCCCGGGGACCGTCACGTCACCGGCCCGGCGAGGCCGGGCGGGCCCGGAACGTCCGGCGGGGCGCTCAGCCGGCGCTCGGGGCGAGGTCGGGGGCGCGCTCCACGTCGCCGGTCTCGCCGGCGGCCACGGCCCGGCGGCCAAAGAAGATCACGTAGGCCAGGAAGGCCGCCTCCGCGACCACCCCGATGCCGATCCGCGCCCAGGTGGGCAGCCCCGAGGGGGTGACCAGCCCCTCGATCAGCCCGGAGATCAGCAGCACCACGACCAGGCCGAGTGCCACGCTCATCACGGCCCTGCCCTGCTCGGCCAGGGCCTCGACGCGCCTGCGCGGACCGGGGTCCACGACCGTCCAGCCGAGGCGCATGCCGACGGCGGCGGCGAGGAACACCGCGGTCAGCTCCAGCAGGCCGTGCGGGGTGATCAGGCCGAAGAAGATGTCGAGCTTGCCGCGCGAGGCCATCAACCCCGCGGAGACGGCCACGTTGACCGCGTTCTCCCACAGCACGTACGGGATCGGCAGGCCGAGCAGGATGGACATGATGATGACCTGCATCGAGACCCAGGCGTTGTTCACCCAGACCTGGCCGGCGAAGGAGGTCGCCGGGTTCTCCGAGTAGTAGTCGGCGAAGTCGTGCTCGACGAGCTGGGTGATCTGTTCCGGGGTGGCGATCGCCGCCTGGACGCCGGGGTTTTTCGCCACCCAGACGGCGACGATCGTGGAGACCAGCAGGAACGCGGCGGTGGTGGCCATCCACCACCAGCGGGCCCGGTAGGCGACCACCGGGAAGGAGACAGTGAAGAAGCGGATGAACTCCCGCCAGGCCGGGGTGTGCGCCCCGGTCACCGCCGAGCGGGCCCGGGCGACGAGCGCCGACAGGCGGCCCACCAGGATCGGGTCCGCCGAGGCCGAGCGGACCAGGGACAGGTGCGTGGCCACCCGCTGGTAGAGGTCGACGAGCTCGTCGACCTCCGCGCCGTCCAGCGAGCCACGCCGCCGGACCAGATCCTCAAGGCGGTCCCAGGCGGGCCGGTGCGCGGTGACGAAGGCGTCGATGTCCACGCGGGCAGCCTATCCAGTCACGGGTAGGGTGCTGATTGTGTCCGATGTCGTAACCGGCGAGGCCGTGGTCGTCGAGGTCCGTGTCGCCCAGCTCCCGAGCAGGGCCGCGGCGCTGCTGATCGACATGGCGGTCCAGGTCCTGATGCTGCTGGGGATCTCCCTGCTGGTCGGCAGCCTGGGCCTGCTGAGCGACCCGGCTCTGACGACGATGGTCTACCTCGTGCTCACCGTGCTCGTGATCGTGGGATACCCGGTGGCGTTCGAGACGCTCACCCGCGGGCGCAGCCTGGGCAAGTTCGCCCTCGGACTCCGGGTCGTCAGCGACGACGGCGGTCCCGAGCGGTTCCGGCAGGCCCTGTTCCGCGGGCTGGCCGGGGTCCTGGAGTTCTGGATGCTCAGCGGCGCCCCCGCGCTGATCAGCTCACTGATCTCGGAGAAGGGCAAGCGGCTCGGCGACATCTTCTCCGGCACCATCGTGATCTCCGAGCGCGCTCCGCGGCAGTACGGGCCTCCGCTGGACATGCCGCCGCAGCTCGCCTCCTGGGCGGCGACGCTGGAGCTGTCGCGGCTGCCCGAGCAGGTCGCGGCCACCGCGAGGCAGTACCTCATGCGCTGGCACGATCTGGCCCCCGCCGTGCAGCACGGGATGGGGGTGCGCATCGCCACCGAGATGTCGGCCTTCGTGTCCCCGCCGGCCCCGCCCGGCGTGCCGCCGTTCGCCTACCTGACCGCCGTTCTGGCCGAACGCCGGCGCCGCGAGCAGGCGCGCCTGGCGCAGCAGACCGGTACGCACCGGCCCGCCCAGCAGTGGCCCGGCCACGCCTCGCCCCAGCCCTACCTGACCGCACCGTCGCCCCGGCCTTATGCGCCTCCCGGAAGCGGAGGCCGGCCGTACGCCCCTCCAGGGGCCGCCCCCGAGCCCTACGGGCGGCCCGCCTACCGGCCGCCACAGCCGCGGATCCCGCTCCCTCCCCCGGCCGGGCCGCCGTATCCGACGCCCCCGCCGCCCGCGGCCCGGCCCGTCGAGCAGGCACCCGGCCCCACGCCGGGCGGTTTCGTCCCTCCGGCCTGACCTCCCCGGACAGGCACGCCGTACGGGCGGCGAGACATCGCCTTCGCCGCGCCTTCCCCAACGAGCCGTCCACGGGCGAATCGCGAGAACGCGGCGCCACGGGTGCCCGGCAGGCGAAGAGGGATGGCGGGAGACCCGCCATCCCTCCTCTCACCGGACCTGCGAACCCGGCACCGCTCTCACCTCAGGGCGCTCAGTGACCGCCCTGGTAGGAGGCCTGGGTCTGCACGTTCAGCCGGTCCAGGCGCACGTTCCTGGCCGGGTCGGTACGGCGGTCGTCGATCTTGATGACCTCCAGGCCCCGGTAGAAGTCGCTGGCGTAGACATAGCCGTTGTAGTAGTACGCCGACCAGATGCCGCCGCCCCCGCCGCTTGGCTCGGGGCCGCGCTCGAAGAAGCCGAACTCCTGCGGGCGGGCCGAGTCGGTGAAGTCCACGAAGGAGACACCGCCCTGGTACCAGGCCTGGACCAGGATGTCCTTGCCCTTGACCGGGATCAGCGAGCCGTTGTGCGCGACACAGTTCTCGGTGTCGGCCTGGTAGCGGCCGATCTTGAAGTAGCTCCTGAAGACCAGCTTGCCGCGGACGATGTCGTAGATGGCGTCGGCGCCGCGGTTCGGGCCGATCGCCTCGTTGCAGGTGGCCGCGCCACCGCCGCCGAGCTCGTCGGTGAAGATGACCTTGGTGCCCCTGTTGTTGAACGTCGCCGAGTGCCAGAACGCGAAGTTCGGGTCGGTGGTCCGCGCGGTGACCACCGGGTTCTCCCGGTCGGAGATGTCGAACAGGACGCCGTCCCCCATGCAGGCTCCGGCCGCGATGTCCTTCTCCGCGTAGACGGTGATGTCGTGGCAGCCACTGGTCGGGCGCAGCAGGCCGGGCTGCGTCTCGTTGCCTCCGTCGGGGAAGACGACCGGCGTGCTGACCACGGCCGCGTCGGTCGGCTTGCGCAGCGGCACCTTGATGATCGAGATCTTGTCGTGCGGCGGCAGGCAGTCGGGGAACGAGTCGCTCGGGGCGTAGGAGGAGACGTACAGGTAGACGTTCTTCTTGTCCCTGCCCTTGCCGGGAACCAGCGTCAGGGTGTGCGAGCCACAGGCGGTTTCCACCGCCTTGATGTACTTGGGGTTCTTCTTGTCGCTGATGTCGAAGATCCGAACCCCTTCCCACGACTCCTTGATGTCGGCGCCCTGACCGACGCTGTTGCAGGAGTCGTCGCTGCGGGAGTTGTCGACCGCGCCGAACAACAGGTCGCCGTAGACGGAGACGTCCATCTGGGAGCCGGGGCACAGCACGCCGCTGACCAGCTTGGCCCGCTTCGGGTTCCTGATGTCGTAGATCGAGAAACCGCCGTAGTTGCCGACGTAGGCGTAGTCGCCCTGGAAGGCGATGTCGCTGTTGACGGTGGTCTCAAGGCCGGGAAGCTTGGGCAGGGTGGCCACGTGCGTCACGTTGGGACTGGTGACGACCTCACCGGGCGGGGGAATGTCGGCGGCCTGCGCGGAAACCGTGGTCATCAGCATCGCGGCGGCCGTCGCCGCCACGACCAACGCCCTGACGGTCCTTCGTGGAGCGAACACTCGGGTGCCTCCTTGGAACGGACATAAGGCATGCATAAATTAGCAAATTGTCCGTACTGACACCCGGGTCGACAAGGCATGACTTTGTCACAATAAAATATGATTCAACCTCTTTACTGAGGCCGTGAAAAAGTTTACTCTCTACCTCCTTTTCTCGGTTCGCTCCGGCGCTCCACCCCGTCACGGGTGATGGCCACCGGGCACCCGACGGGTGCCCGGTGGCCATCACATCAGAGGTCAGTGACCCTTGTTGTCGGGCTGGTAGGAACCCTGGGTCTGCGGGTTCAGGTCCTTGAACTTGACCTTGTCGGCCTTGTCCGTGAGCTTGTCATTGATCTTCAGAACGTCAAGACCAAGGTTGAAGTCGCTGCCGTAGATGTGGCCGTTGTAGTAGTACGCGGACCAGAAGCCACCGCTGAGCCTGTGGGCGCTGTCGGGGCCGCGCTCGAAGAAGGCGATCTCCTTGGCGTTGGCCGAGTCGGTGAAGTCCACGACCGAGATGCCACCCTGGTACCAGGCCTGGACCATGATGTCCTTGCCCTTGACCGGGATCAGCGAGCCGTTGTGCGCGACACAGTTCTCGGTGTCGTCCTGGTGGCGGGAAATCTTGAAGTAACTCTTGAAGGCGAACTGGCCGCCCTCGATGTCGTAGTAGGCGTTGGCGCCGCGGTTCGGGCCGATCGCCTCGTTGCAGGTGGCCGCGCTGCCGCCGCCGAGCTCGTCGGTGAAGACGACCTTGGTGCCCTCGTTGTTGAAGGTCGCCGAGTGCCAGAACGCGAAGTTCTCGTCGTCCCGGACCGTGGCGGTGACCTTCGGGTCGACCGGGTTGGAGATGTCCATCAGGATGCCCTCGCCCATGCAGGCGCCGGCCGCGATGTCCTTCTCCGGGTAGGCGGTGATGTCGTGGCAGCCGCTCGTCGCCGAGGTGCGGTAGGGGTAGGGCAGGCTCTCGCCGGGGTTACCACCGTCCGGGAACAGAACCGGCGTGGCGACGACCTCGGCGGCCGTCGGGTTCTTCAGCGGCACCTTGATGATCGAGATCTTGTCGTGCGGCGGCTGGCAGTCCGGGAACGACGCGCTCGGGCTGTAGGAGGAGACGTAGACGTAGACGTTCTTCTTGTCCCTGCCCTTGCCGGGGACGAGGGTCAGGGTGTGCGAGCCACAGTTGGTCTCGACCGACTTGACGTACTTGGGGTTCTTCTTGTCGCTGACGTCGAAGATCCGGACGCCCTCCCACGACTCCTTGATCGCGGCGCTCTGGCCGACGCTGTTGCAGGAGTCGTTGTTGCGCGAGGAGTCGACCGCGGCGAAGAGCAGGTCGCCCTCGATGGCCATGTCCATCTGGCCGCCGGGGCAGACCACCGAGCTGACCAGCGAGGTCTTGTTCGGCTTCTTGATGTCGTAGATCGAGAAGCCGCTGTAGTTACCGACGAAGGCGTAGTCGCCCTGGAACGCCATGTCGGTGTTGATGTCCGTCAGGTTGGCGGGCTTGGGCACGTTGGTGACGTGCTCGATGTTCGCGCTCTTGGCGATCTCGCCGGGCGCCGGGATGTCGGCGGCCTGCGCGGGTACCGCGGCCAGCACCGTGGCGACGGCGACCCCGGCCACAAACAGGAAACGGCCGGTCAGGCCCTTCCCAGAGGGGGTGGACACTCGTGAACCTCCTAGCTACATGCACTGATAAAGCGTGCATAAATGTCTAAATCGTTCATCCTGCACGGTCGGTCAGGCAAGCCGTCACAGTGTCAGCAACTGTTTTCGACATGCGGCCTTTACGGACCGCCCCGGGAGGGGTTACGGTCTTGCGGCATTGGACATACAGCCCGAAATACCCCGCATCTTCGGTGCGGGGCCCCCTCTCGTCATATCGGCCCGACCGGTTAGGGTTAGGGCGTTCCGCGGCAGCCACGTTGGACATGGCGTTCCAGACGGGACAGGGTGTGCCGTGTTCGCGTGCGGGCTTCGGGCGTTCCCGGCCTGCGGATCGACAGATCCAACCGGCAGGCCGGAAGCTGAGATCCCCGGCTTTCCGGCCGTGGAAGGACGTCAATGGACATTCACCAAGGAGGCCGGGTGCGCGTCGCGCTCATCGCCGTGATCGCCGCACTGTCTCTCAGCGCGTGCACCTCGGAGCCGGAACCGTCCGCGGCCCCCCAGGCCCAGGCCTCGGCGCCGGTGATCGCCCCGGGCAGGCCGGGTGAGGTCGCCAGGACCGTCGACCCGAGCGAGGCCGCCACGCTCGTGCCCCTGCCCACCGCCAACGCGGCCGACGTGAAGTACGTCCAGGACATGATCGTTCACCACCGTCAGGCCCTCGACATGTCCGCCCTGGCCCCGACCCGGTCCGAGCACACCAAGCTGAAGGGCCTGGCCTCCCGGATCAAGGACGCGCAGGGGCCGGAGATCCAGTTCATGACCACCTGGCTCCAGCAGCAGGGTCAGCGGGTTCCCGAACACCATGCCGGGCACGGCGACATGCCCGGCATGGCCACGCCGGAGCAGATGGAGGCGCTCAAGGCCGCCTCGGGCAAGGATTTCGACCGGCTCTTCCTCCAGCTCATGACCGCGCACCACCAGGGCGCCATCACGATGTCCGAGCAGGTCCTGACCTCCGGCTCACACGTGCGGATCGAGGAGCTGGCCAACGACGTCTCGGTCACCCAGAGTGCCGAGATCCGCAGGATGCGGGAGATGCAGGCCGAACTCTGAACCGCTCCCCTTCACGAACGACTCCGTTGGCCGACCGCCATCGGTCGGTGTCCGATGTCGTTCATCCGATGCGGGACGCCCAGGGTGAGCGGAGTCGCCGACGGGGGATCCCCCTGCGCGGCCCGTTCGCCCGTTCAGGGTGATGCGTGGATCGCGGGCCGAGGTGCGGACGTGACTACGAGCCGAGCCGCCACGAGTGGAGATACTCCTCCTGCTCGGGGGTGAGCTCGTCCGTCTCGATCCCGGCCGCGGCCAGCTTGAGACGCGCCACCTCCACGTCGACCTCCCCCGGCACGTCGTAGACCCCCGGCTCCAGCCGCACCCGCTCACGGGCCAGCCAGGCCACCGAGAGCGCCTGCGCGGAGAAGGACATGTCCATGACCGCGGCGGGATGCCCCTCGGCGGCCGTCAGGTTCACCAGGCGGCCCTCGGCGAGCAGCAGGATCCTGCGACCGTCCGCGAGAACGTACTCGTCGGTGTTGGGGCGTACCCCCCGGTGGATCTCCTGTGCCAGGCCGTCCAGGGCGCGGACGTCGATCTCGACGTCGAAGTGTCCGGCATTGGCGAGGATCGCGCCGTCCTTCATCTCCGCCAGGTGCTCGCCCCTGATCACGTCGCGGTTGCCGGTGACCGTGACGAACACGTCCCCGGCGCGGGCGGCCGCCGCCATCGACCGTACGTCGTAGCCCTGCAGCAGGGCGTCCAGCGCCTTGACCGGGTCGATCTCGGTCACCACCACCCGCGCGCCCAGGCCCCTGGCCCGCTCGGCGACGCCCCGGCCGCAGTAGCCGAAACCGGCGACCACCACGGTCTTACCCGCGAGCAGCGTGTTCGTGGCGCGCATGATGCCGTCCATGGTCGACTGGCCGGTGCCGTACCGGTTGTCGAACATCCGCTTCGTCCGCGTGTCGTTGACCGCCACCACGGGGAACCTCAGGGCCCCCTCCGCGGCCATCTGGCGGAGCCGGATGATGCCGGTGGTGGTCTCCTCGCACCCCCCGGACACCGTCTGCAGCAGCTCGGTCCGCTCGGTGTGCAGGATGTTGACCAGGTCGCAGCCGTCGTCCAGGACGATGTCGGGGACGATGTCGAGCGCCTGGTGGATGTGCTGGTAGTAGACGTCCCTGGTGACCCCCGCCCGCGCGTGCACGACGACGCCGTAGTCACGGAGCGCCTCGGCGACGTCGTCCTGGGTGGACAGGGGGTTCGACGCGGCCAGGGCGATCTCAGCCCCGCCCGCCCTGAGCGTGCCCATGAGCACGGCGGTCTCGGCGGTGACGTGCAGGCACGCGGCGATCCGCAGCCCCTCCAGCGGCCGCTCGGCGGCGAACCGCTCACCGAGGGCGGTGAGCACCGGCATCGCCCGCGCCGCCCACCCGATCCTCCGCTCACCCGCGGCCACCAGAGCGCTGTCCACGTCTCTCCCCAGATCGCCCGCCAGATTGCCCGAAGGCCCCCGCGAAACCGCGGGGGCCGATGAGACTCAACCGCAGGTGTCAGTAACGGTAGTGCTCGGGCTTGTAGGGACCCTCGACGTCCACGCCGATGTACTCGGCCTGGGCCTTGGTGAGCTTGGTGAGCTTCACTCCCAGGGCGTCGAGGTGGAGGCGGGCGACCTTCTCGTCCAGGTGCTTGGGCAGCACGTAGACGCCGATCGGGTAGTCGTCGGTCTTGGTGAACAGCTCGATCTGCGCGATCACCTGGTTGGTGAAGGAGTTGGACATGACGAACGAGGGGTGACCGGTGGCGCAGCCCAGGTTCATCAGGCGGCCCTCGGCGAGCACGATGATCTGCTTGCCGTCGGGGAAGCGCCAGGTGTGGACCTGCGGCTTGACCTCGGTCTTCTCGATACCGGGAATCCTGGCCAAACCGGCCATGTCGATCTCGTTGTCGAAGTGACCGATGTTGGACACGATCGCGTTGTGCTTCATCTGGGCCATGTGGTCGGCCGTGATGATGTTGAAGTTGCCGGTCGTGGTGACGAAGATGTCGGCGATGCCGACGACCTCGTCCAGCGTGGTGACCTGGAAGCCATCCATGGCGGCCTGAAGCGCGCAGATCGGGTCGATCTCGGTGATGATGACCCGGGCCCCCTGGCCCTTGAGCGCCTCGGCGCAACCCTTGCCGACGTCGCCGTAGCCGGCGATGACCGCCACCTTGCCGCCGATCAGCACGTCGGTGGCGCGGTTGAGGCCGTCGAGCACCGAGTGCCGGCAGCCGTACTTGTTGTCGAACTTGGACTTGGTCACCGAGTCGTTGACGTTGATCGCCGGGAAGAGCAGCGTACCGGCCTTGAACATCTCGTACAGGCGGTGCACACCGGTGGTGGTCTCCTCGGTGACGCCCTTGATGCGCGAGGCCACCTGGGTCCAGCGGCCCTCGTCGGTGACCGTGCGGCGGAGCAGGTCGAGGATGATGCCCCACTCCTCCGGGTCGTCCTCTCCCGTGCTGGGCACGGCGCCGGCCTTCTCGTACTCGGCGCCCTTGTGGACGAGCAGGGTGGCGTCGCCGCCGTCGTCGAGGATCATGTTGGGGCCGTCACCGCCGGGCCACGCCAGGGCCTGCTCGGTGCACCACCAGTACTCCTCCAGCGTCTCGCCCTTCCAGGCGAAGACCGGGACGCCCTTGGGGTCCTCGGGGGTGCCCTCGGGGCCGACGACCACGGCGGCGGCGGCGTGGTCCTGGGTGGAGAAGATGTTGCAGCTCACCCAGCGAACCTCCGCGCCGAGCGCGACCAGGGTCTCGATGAGCACGGCGGTCTGGATGGTCATGTGCAGCGAGCCCATGATCTTCGCCCCGGCCAGCGGCTGGGCCTTGGCGTACTCCTCGCGGACGGCCATCAGACCCGGCATCTCGTGCTCGGCGAGCTGGATCTCCCTGCGCCCGAAGGCCGCAAGGGAAAGGTCGGCGACCTTGAAGTCCATGTGTGGTTACCCCTCTGGTTGATGGGCGGCGTCTGCCTCACACCCTCGCCGATCGCGCTCGTCTCGCGATCACGCTTCGCTCTCGGGCCGGGCTCACCACTCCACCGGAAAAGTCGACGGTTGCGAGTTTAGGCGGCCGGGGAGCCTTCGCGCACCTTCTGAGCGGGTAACCTGACACAAGAATGTAAGCTTTCCCGAAAACCTGCGGAGAGGGGGCGGCGATGCGGATCACCGAGGCCGCCAGGAGGCTCGGTATGTCCCCCCGGATGCTCCGCTACCGCGAGGCACTCGGCCTGCTCCCGGAGATCAGGAACCAGGGCGCGCACCGGCGGTTCGGCCCCGAGGAGCTCTCCGCCGTCGCCCAGAGCGTCGAGCTGGAGAAACGGTTCGACATATCCCCCGCCGAGCTGGCCTTCGCGCTGCGAACGCTGAGCGAGCCCGCGGTCGCCCAGGCCGTACGGGACCTGGGCCTGCGGATCGGCCGTCTCCAGGCGCCCCGCAGGGCCCTGGACTTCGAGAAGGAGAAGGCGCTGCGGCTGCTCCAGCGCCCCCAGCCGTCTCGTCCGGATTCAGACTGAGCCGTTGACCCTGGATCTGTCCAGGTCGGGCTCCAGGTAGATGACACGGGCCTCGGGGACGGCGGTGCGGACGCGCTGCTCGGCCTCGTCGATGCCCCGGGCCACCTCCGCGGCCGTGTCGTCGTGCTCCACCGCGATCTTGGCGGCGACCAGGATCTCCTCCGGGCCCAGGTGGAGCGTGCGCATGTGGATGACCCGGGTCACCTCGGGCGCGCTCTCCAGGGCCTGCGCGATGCGTGTCTCGACCTCGGGGCCCGCCCCCTCGCCGATCAGCAGCGACTTGGTCTCGACCGCCAGGATGACCGCGATGATGGCCAGCAGGACACCGATCATCAGGGTGCCGACGCCGTCCCAGACGGGGTTGCCGGTCACCACGGCCATCGTCACGCCGAAGAGCGCGAAGATCAGGCCGCACAGCGCGCCCAGGTCCTCAAGCACGATGACCGGCAGCTCGGGCGACTTGGAGCGGCGGATGAACTGCACCCACGACTGGTCTCCCCGGACCGCGTTGGACTCGACGATCGCCGTCCTGAACGAGAACGCCTCGGCGATGATCGCGAAGGTCAGCACGCCGAAGGCCCATATCGGGGAGTTGAGCTCCTCCGGAGCGGAGATCTTGTGCCAGCCCTCGTAGAGCGAGAACACCGCGCCGATGGTGAACAGCACGACCGCCACCACGAAGGCGTAGAAGTAGCGCTCCCTGCCGTATCCGAAGGGATGCTGGGGCGTGCGCGCGCGCTGCGCGCGCTTGCCGCCGAGGAGCAGCAGCGCCTGATTGCCCGAGTCGGCCACCGAGTGGACCCCCTCGGCCAGCATGGATGACGACCCCGTGAAGAAGGCCGCCACGAATTTGAATACCGCGATCGACAGATTGGCGGCCAACGCCGCGATGATTGCCTTGGTACCGCCGCCCGCGCTCACGGCAGCCTCCGCTCAGCTCATTGTTCTGGTAAAGAGATGAGACAGGATCCTATTGTGAAATCCTCGCCCTGACTTCTGTGATCGCCGACACAGTGGTCGGGTCGATCCCGTACCCGAGAGCGAGGTACGTACTCGCGAAGTCTCCGAGTGCGATCAGCGCGGCGAGCCGCTCCAGCGGGTGCTCCCCCTCGGCGGCGATCTGCGTGACCGGAACGCCGCGATCCTCCGCCAGACGCACCGACGCCTCCCGGTGCCGTACGACCCGGGAGTGCTCCTCCACGTCGCGCAGCACGAACAGCCGGAGCGACCTGCCGCTCTCGTCGGCGAAGATGTCGCGGTGGGCGAGCGGGCCGTCGAGGGCGGCCACCTGGTTGTGGTCGACCTCGGGGAGCTCTCCCCACATCGCCGGATACTTACCGTTCATGTTGAGCTGGTAGGCCCACCAACGGGCCGCGACGGCCGCCACCGGGGAGGACCCCCAGATCATCGGCACGGTCTCGGCGATCTCCATGGCGAGCGACTTGCCGGGATTGATGAACGATTCGCTCGTCGGGCGGCAGCGGTGCGCGAGGTCCTCAAGGCGCTTGGCCACCCCCTCGAACACCTGCTCGCCCGCCTCGACCAGGCCGAGCCGGGCGGCGGCGGCGACCAGCGGGACCGACAGCGCCCACAGCGAGGCACGCGGCCGGCCGCCGTCCGTGACGGGCACGAACGGCGCTCCCGCCTGCCTGGCGATCGCGTGGAGCGGCGACTCGGGGGCGCCGACGGCGAGCAGGCGGCAACCGCGGCGGACCGCCTCGGCGGCAACCGCGAGCGTCTCCTCGGCTCTGCCGGAGCGCGACACCGCGATCACCAGATCGGTCGCGCCGATCCAGCCGGGCAGCCGGTAGGACCTGACCGTCACGATCGGCAGCGGGGCACCGTGGCCGCACACCACATTGAGGACGTCACCGGCGATGCCGGAACCGCCCACACCGGCGACCACGATCGCCCGGGGCCGGCCGTCCTCGGCGAGTGAGGACAGACCCGACTCCATGGCGACCCGGTGGGAGGTGCGGACCTGCGCGGCCGAGTCGGCCACCGCCCGCAGCATGCCCGACGGGTCACCGTCGGCCAGCTGTTTCCCGTCGTCGAGCCGATCGGGCTCCCAGTTCACGACTTCCGGGCCTCGTCGACCAGCAGGACCGGGATGTCGTCCCGGACCGGGTAGACCAGGCCACAGGAGGCGGAGGTGCAGGACAGCTCGTCCACCTCGGGCTCGGCTCGCAGCGGGGACTTGCAGTTGGGGCAGGCCAGGATCTCCAGCAACCAGTCGTCGATCTTCACTCGTTCAGCTCCTCACGACAGCAAGGACCTCGTCCCTGATCGCTGCCATCTGAATCTCGTCTGCCGCCTCGGCGTTCAGCCTGAGCAGCGGCTCTGTGTTGGACGGACGGAGGTTGAACCACCATCCTGGGCCGGAGACGGTCAGGCCGTCCAGCTCGTCGAAGGTGACGCCGTCGCGGGCGGCGAACGTCTCGCGAACCCGCTCCGTCGCCGCGGCCTGGTCGGCGACCGTACTGTTGATCTCCTCTGAGGCCGCGTAGCGGGTGTATTCGGCCAGGATCTCCGAGAGTGGCTTCGCCTGCTCGCCCAGCGCGGCCAGCACGTGCAGCGCGGCCAGCATGCCGGAGTCGGCGAACCAGAAGTCCCTGAAGTAGTAGTGGGCGGAGTGCTCGCCGCCGAAGACCGCGCCGGTCTCGGCCATCTCGGCCTTGATGAACGAGTGACCCACGCGGGTGCGGACCGGCCGGCCGCCGAGTTCGGTGACGATCTCCGGAACGCCCCTGGAGGTGATCAGGTTGTGGATGATCACGGCGCCGGGGTGCTTGACCAGCTCGCGGGCGGCGACCAGCGCGGTGATCGTGGACGGCGAGACCGATTCGCCACGCTCGTCGACCACCCAGCAACGGTCGGCGTCACCGTCGAAGGCCAGTCCGATGTCGGCGCCCACATCGAGCACCGCCTTCTGCAGGTCGCGCAGGTTGTCCGGCTCGATGGGGTTGGCCTCGTGGTTGGGGAAGGTGCCGTCGAGCTCGAAGTAGAGGGCGGTCAGCTCGATGGGCAGCCCCTCGAAGACCGTCGGGACCGTGTGCCCACCCATCCCGTTCCCCGCGTCGACCACGACCCGCAGCGGCCGGATGCCGGAAAGGTCGACCAGGCCGCGCAGGTGGTCGGCGTAGCCACGCAGCAGGTCGCGCTCGGAGACCGTCCCGCCCCCCTGGCCGCCGAGGCCGCCCGACGCCAGGATCGCGGCGGCCCGGTCACGGATCTCGATGAGCCCGGTCTCTCCGCCGATCGGCACGGCGCCGGCCCTGCACATCTTCATGCCGTTGTAGCGGGCCGGGTTGTGGCTGGCCGTGAACATCACCCCGGGCAGGCCGAGGCTGCCACTCGCGTAGTAGAGCAGGTCCGTGGAGCCCAGCCCGGCGTGGATCACGTCGGCCCCCCGCGAGGTGGCCCCCCTGGTGAAGGCCGCCGCCAGAGGCGCCGACGACTCGCGCATGTCGTGTGCCACCACGGCGGTCGCGGCCCCGGTCACTTCCACGAAGGCCGCGCCGACCGCCTCGGCGGTCTCCTCGTCGAGTTCGTCCGGCACGACGCCACGAACGTCGTACGCTTTGAAGATCTTGACAAGGTCGCCCACTCCAGCTCCGCCCTCTGCGTCGTGTCCGCTGCCGTTGCCTTCCAGTTAGCGCTGGTCAGCGCATTGTCGGGCAGTCCGCGCCTTACGACGCGAACGTTCTCCCTCGCGGGAGTTCTCGCTTCACCGCCGACCGCCTGACCTTGCGGCCCGGTCTTACACCGGCTCCACGAGCGTTTAAAGTCTCCCCGCAACCCTGGGCGACCTGACCGTGAGCACGCTCAACGCTTCAGGAGACCAAAACCCTCGCCGGCTACGGCGAGGCCACGGCCAACCGGCCGTACCACTCTCCCAAGCATGCCAGAGCATAACGGCGCACACTCATATCCGAGCAGCTCTTGCTCCCCAGCCTAGTAGGGTCAGCGGTCGCGCTGGGGCTGAGCGGAGCGGAGCACCCGCAGATGACCCCGGCGCCCGACCTCGACGCCCTGGCCGACCGGCTCGGTGCCGCCGCTGGGGGCGGGTCTCGCGGCCTCGCGGACCGCGTTGGCGAGGGCCTCCAGGTCGTCCGTACTCGGTGTGGCGCCGTCGGTCGGCAGGCGGACCACCTCCCAACCGCGGGGGGCGGTGAGCCGCTCGGCGTGCTCGGCACACAGGTCGTAACAGTGCGGCTCGGCGTACGTCGCCAAGGGCCCGAGAACAGCGGTCGAATCGGCGTAGACGTACGTGAGCGTGAAAACGGCAGGCTGACTGCACGCGGTGCGGGAACAGCGGCGGACGGGGCTCACGGTGGGACCGTATCCGGTAAGCGTCCGGGGCGCCACTATCTGAGCGCTCTTAACGAGCGTGTCGCCACAATTCGGACACGTGTCCCGGCTTCCACCCGCCTGTATGGCTTACGCCCCTCCTCCGCGCTCCCGCCACACGGCCTCCCCGGTCCCACATTCGGCACACCGCCCTCCGTCATCGGCACTCCCGCCCCACGCACTCGATACGACACCTTCCGTCACCGGCACTCCCGCCCCCGCTCGGGTCACGTCTAAGCTGGGGCCGTGAGCCCGGCACCCGGCAGACCTCGTTCTCCCCGCAGGCGCGACAGGCACGGCCGCGGCCTGCGCGGTCCGCTCGCGCCCTCGCACGTGCCGATCGCCAAGTCCCGCAGTGAGCGGTTCGACGATCTCGTCCTGGACGCCGTCGACCGGCTCAAGCCCCGGTGGGCCAAGCAGCTGGCGGCCGTGGAGTTCGCGGTCGAGGAGGTCCCGCCGATCAGCGAGCTGGGCGACGGCCCCGGGCTGCTGACCGGCGACCCGATCCCGTTCGGGCGGGCCAAGCCCGCCGACGGGAACCGCCCGGCCGTTGTGATCATTTACCGTCGCCCCCTGGAGAGCCGGTCCCGCGATCGTGACCACCTCGGCGCGATGGTGCACGAGGCGGTGGTCGAGCAGGTCGCGGGCCTGCTCGGGCTCTCTCCAGAATCGATCGACCCCGGCTTCGACGATCACGACTGACCCGTCCAAACCGCCTCTCAGGGCAGGACCGTCGCGGCGGACTCCGCGATCGGCGGGATCAGCGCCCACATCCGGGCCGCGGCCAGTGGCTGCACGGTCAGCGCCAACCCGCCCTTGAGCCGCTCGTCCATGACGCGCCCGCCGTAGACCGGCCCCGAGCCGGGCATCGGCTGCACGACCACCGCGAAGGCCCCGTCCACCTTGGGCAGTTTGACCTGCTTGGTACGCGAGGCGGAGATGTCCACCTGGAACGGCTCACCCGGATCGCCCTTGCGCGGAACCACCTGCACGCTCACCTTGCCCGCGGTGTCCGGCGCGGTCAGCAGCAGCCGGGAGGTCACCTTGCCTCCCGTACGGTTGTCGGCGACGACGCTTCCCAGGTCGACGGGGTCCGCCCCGGCGGTGAAGGCCACGTCGGCCTTCGCCCCGGTGCCGGTGGCGACGAGTCCCGCGACGATCGGGGTCTCCGAGGTGAGCACCAGCGCGGACGGCTGGCCGCCGATCCCGGTGGACAGGTCGAGGGTGGCGACGGAACCGGCGGGCACCTCGACGAGCTCGCGGCCCTTGAGCGCGTACGTCCCGTCGGGGGTGAGCGCCCTGACCTCGACCAGCGTGTCGACCTCGGCGTCGGAGGCGACGAGCAGCTCGCGTTTCCCGCCGCCGCCGGGGATGCCCGGCACGACGACGCGGGTGGCGGGGGCCGTGGAGACGGGCAACCAGTCGACGCCGCGCCCGCCGTTCATGATCGCTCTGGCCGCGGCGGTGACCCGCCCGGAGCTGGTGCGCACCTGGATCGCCAGGACGAGCGCCGTGGGCGCGAGATCCCCGACCTTGATCGAACGGTTCTCGCCGGGTTTCAGGGTGAACACACCACCGCTGTCGGCGACCACGGGACCCTCGCCCGAATAGACCATGATCTCCGCGATGGCCGGGGCGAGGTCGGCGTTGGTCAGGTAGAGCGTGACCTCGGCCGCGGCCGGTCCCGGGCCGACCAGCCAGGTGCTCGCCACCGGCTCGGTGCAGCGCACCCCGGCCAGCCCTCGCTGCCTGCCCGACTTCTCCTTGCGGGTCTGCGCCACCTCCAGGCCCGCCGCCATGCTCCCGGTGGCCGTGATGACAAGGGGCGGCGACGAGGCGGGGACCTTCTCATGCCAGAGACGGCCGGGGGTGTCGAGGGTGGCGAGGGTCTTGTCGCCGGTGACCAGTGCCGCGGCCCCCTGCGCCCGGCTGCCCGGCGGCGCCACCACGGCGACGGAGGTGTCGCCGGGCGATGGGCAGACCGTCGTCACCGAGGCGACGGGAACCTTCTGAACCTGTGGCGCGGGGGTGGCGACCGCCTGCGGCTGGGTGGCGGAGGCCACCCCGTACAGGGCGAGCAGGGCCACCAAGACCAGCACCAGCAGGCTGAACCGGTTCTCGATCAGGGATTTCACCGGGGGGCCAGCTCTCTACGGGACTCGGGCAGGTCCTGTGGGGCGGCGGGCTGGTCGGACTCGGTACGCGAGCCGGGCGCGGCCAGCACCAGGACGACCAGCACCAGCGCGGCCTGAATCCACAGCCAGCGGCTGTGCCAGGGGTCGCCGGGCGGGGTGACGGGAACGGCGATCGGCTGGGTCAGCCGCCACACGCCGACCGAGCGGGACAGGCTCATCCTCGCCAGCGAGGGCTGCGAGTCGAGGGCGGCGCTGATCGCCGCGTCGACGGGCGCGGTCACCACGACGAACCGGACACCGTGCGCCGCCAGCACCCGGGCGTCGTCGCCGCCCCTGCCGGACACCAGCCCGGCCGTGGCGACGCGGACCCGCTCCCTGGGCCCCTCGGGCACGGGGATGTCGGCCTCGCCGATCACCGGGGTACGCCCGCGCAGCACCGTGAAGAGCAGACCGTTCGGCGAGGTGCGCAGCAGCAGGGTCCGCTCGCCACCGGCGGAGTTGACCGCCGCGAGGGCGGGCATGACGTCGCGTACGGTTCCGCGGATCGGGCCGTTCACGCCCTCGACGATCCACATGCCCGCGGCGAGCAGCGGCGTGGAGAACGCGACCAGCACGACCCCGAGCGCGGCGAGCCTGCGCAGCCCGCCGGCCGCCCGGAACTCCACGACCCGGTCGGCGGTGAGCGCGGCCACCACGAGCATGCCGGTGGCCGCGAAGGCCAGCGGCACACCAGGCCACGCGGGGGCCTCGACATCGCCGTTGATCGAGGTGACGGGGGTCCTGCTGACCAGGATGGCCACCAGCACACCGAAGAGGGCGACGCCCCAGCCGACCGCGATGACCATCCGGTTGCGGCGCATCAGCAGCGCGAGCAGGCAGGCGGCGATGAGACCGCCGGTCACCCAGAGTGGCGGCATGCCGGGCCCGCCCGGGCTGAGCAGCAGCAACGACCGCGCGGGCAGTCCGGGGTCGACCAGCGCGGGCTGGTGCAGCCCGGCCTCCAGCAGCAGCCGCTTGGGATCCGCGACCAGCTGGGCCAGCCAGGGGAACAGCAGGACCACGGGCACGGCGAACGCCACGAGCATCGAGACGGCGACGCCCCGGCGCGGGAAGGCCAGCGCCGCCAACGCGCCGAGGATAGCGGTCAGCGGGTAGACCAGCGGGGCGAAGGCGGTGCCGACGGCCAGCAGGAGCCCCAGGCCCCAGGCGGCGCGGCGGGCACGGCGCCGCTCCCCGGCGAGCACCGTGGTGGCGAGCGCCGCGTAGACGGGAAGCAGCACGAAGACCACCGCGGTGCCGAGCCGGCCCGCGGCGACCGCGCCGGTGGCCACCGGCAGGAGGGCGTAGGAGGAGGCCAGCCAGACCCGGGTCCAGCGGCCCGGGATCATCGACCGGGTGGCCGCGTACGCGGAGATCCCCGCCAGCGGCACGCAGCCGAGCAGCAGCAGCGAGACCGCGAGCCACGTCTTGCCGAACAGCACCGTGGAGAGCACGGCCAGCACCGCCACGTACGGCGGAGCCCACGCGTCGGTGCCCAGGCCCGTCTGGTGGTGACTCTCACGGTAGAGATCCCACAGGTCGGAGGCCCCGCCGATCACCGGGACGAGCGCGCCGCCGCCCAGCCTGGCGCCGCCGGTCAGGGCACGCTCGGCGATCAGCGTGACCAGGGCGAGCGCCAGGAAGAGCAGGACACCCGGGTTGCCGAAGACACGCTGCATCACGCCGGCGTCGGTGAGCAGTTCCTCGCCGTCCTCCTGCTGCGGATGCGGCGAGGCGGCCACCGCGTGGTGGCGCCCCTCGGACTCCACGAACCCGCCCCCGGCCAGGTAGTTCTGGGCCCGGTCGACGAGCCGCCGGTAGCCGGCACCGGGTGGGGTGAGCAACCGGCTGATCGCCGCGTACCCCTGCCTACGCCCCTTGGCCCGCACCCGCCGAGCCTTGATCATCCGAATGGGATGGCCGAACACCGAGCCGAACGCGAGGAACTCGTCCAGCGCGTTTGCGGGCTGCTTGGCCACCAGGAACAGCACCGTACGGAAGATGGAGCCGAACGCGTTGCGTACCAGCGCCCACAGCAGCGGTCTCAGCGGCAGATTCGCCATGACGACGAAGAGGGCGTTACGCCGGTCCAGGCGGCGGGGGTGGTCACCGCTGGCGGTGATCCGGCGACGCCGCCTGGCGGCGGCCTCGGCGTGCCAGGCGACCGCCCGGGTGACGTTCTGCACGCGGTATCCGACGGCCCTGACCCGCCAGCACAGGTCGAGGTCGTCACGGAAGAGCGGCAGGGCCGGATCGAGACCGCCGACCTCGTCCCAGACATCCCTGCGGATCAGCATGCCCGCGGTCGAGACCGAGAGCACGTCCCTGATCCCGTCGTACTGCCCCTGGTCGAACTCACGGGCCTCCAGCCCGGTGTTCCTGCGGCCGGTGCGGTCGACGGTGACGCCGACCTCCAGCAGGATCCGCCGGTCCAGCCAGTCCCGGAGCTTGGGGCCGAGCACCGCCGCCTTGGGATCCGCCTCGGCGGCCTCCAGCAGGATCCGCAGGGCATCGACGTCCGGCGCGCAGTCGTCGTGCAGCAGCCAGATCCACTCCTGCCCCCCGCCGGGACCGAGCCTGTCGAGTACCTCGGCGACGGCCTCGCCGAAACCGGTCGAGCGCGGCAGGGTGAGCACGGCTCTGGAGCCGAGGGCTCCGGTCAGCAGCGCGGCGCTGCCGTCCCTGCTGCCGTTGTCGACCCCGACGACCCGGTCCACGGGACGGGTCTGCCGGAGCAGGGCTTCCAGGGTCTCCCCCAGCCAGCGGGAGCCGTCGTGGGAGACGACGATCGCGGTGACCGTGTGGTGGGGGTGATGGGGGCGCTGGGAGTCGGTGATGGACATACGTCCCGTGTTCAGGAGGTGTTGGTGATCGGCGCGACAACGATACGGCACCCTATGTCTGACTATGTCGTACACCTGGTCGCGCGCATGAAAAAGGGTCACGTGACCGACGGTCACGTGACCCCATGGACATATTCATCAAGCGCCCCGAGGGGCGTCACATGCTTCCTGTCAGACCACTCGAACTTCTTCGGCGTTTCTTCAGTGGTTGGATTTCCAGACCGTCCGGACCTCGGCGTGCCCAAGCCTTCCAGCCGTCCGCTTCCCGGACGGCTCAGACCGCCTCACGCTTGATCCGCCGTCGCTCCCGCTCCGACAGTCCACCCCAGATTCCAAACCGCTCGTCGTGTTCCAGCGCGTACTCAAGACACTCGGCACGCACCTCGCAGGAGCGGCAAACCTTCTTGGCCTCGCGGGTGGAGCCTCCCTTCTCCGGGAAGAACGCCTCCGGGTCGGTCTGCGCGCACAAGGCGCGCTCCTGCCAGCCAAGCTGCTCTTCAGCGATGCTCTCCTGTGCGATGACCAGGTCGGCCACTGCACACCTCCCTGCCGCACGCCCGCAAATGGAGCCCCCCTATGAACGCCTCCCCCTTACCCACCCAGAGAAAGGCGTAACAACACGTGTGTAATTACACGCGCGTGCCCGGTGTGGCGTCAAGCGGCATGCTGGTATCCGGGGAAAGACCTGCTCTCCCCGGTTGTGGGTCGTGTGCCTGCCACGACGGCAATTGCACCAGGTGATCGCCGCGATCGCCAGGGGCTCAGTGCTCTCGGCGGTCGGAACCGTACCAGGACATGTTCTGATCCTGACCGGGGCCCACCCTCTCTCTAGCCGGGCTTTCCTAATCCATGCCCTGACCTGGGCGTTGTTCGGGCTTGTAGATCGCGGTGGGGTCTATCGGCTGCGAGTCCCACGTCCTGACGGCGAGCGCGGGGTCGCTCAGCGGGTCTCCGGAGTAGGTGCTCGGGTCGAACCTGAGCGTCGCCTCCGAGCGCGGGTCCCACTGGTGACCGCCGCCCTGCGGCTGGTACGGGGCCTGCGGGGCCGGGGGGTTCTGCGGAACCTGAGGGGCCTGGGACGCCTGTTGCGGATGCCCGAACGGGCCGTCGTAGCCGGAGGAGCCGTACTCGGGGACACGAAGCTGCGGCTCGGTGCCCTGGGCCTGCTGCTGGTAGCTCTCCGCCTGCTGGTACGCCTGGGCCATCTGCTGTGACCTGAGGTCCACCGGATCGGGCGCGGAATACTGCGGGCCCGGCTCGGCCGGCCGGGCGAACTCCGCGCCCGAGTAACCGCTGAACGGCTGGCCGTAGTTCTCCGGAGGCTGCGGGAAGGACTGCGCCTGGCCGTCGAACGCCTGGCCCTGGCGGCCGTCGACGGGCGGGTAGGGTGCGGGGGCCTGCTGCTCGGGCTGGTGACCGTAGCCGGACGGCTGCGAGTCCTGCTGCCCGAAGCCCTGCGGCTCGGACTGCGGGTAGCCCGGCGCCTGCGACTCCGAGCGCCAGCCGGAGCCCGCGGGCTGCGACTCCTGACCGTACGCCGGAGAGTCCGGCTGCTGGCCGAAGCCCTGCGGCTCGGGCTGCCCGTACCCGGGAGGACCGGCCTGCCCGTAGTCCGGCTGCCGCTGCTCCGAGCGGAGGCCGTACGCCGAGGAGTCGGCCTGCTGGCCGAAGCCCTGCGGTTCCGGCTGCCCGTACGCCGGGGAGTCGGGGAACTGCGGATAGCTCGGCAGCCTCGGGCTGGAGTGCCGCCCGGAACTCACCGGCTGCGACTCCTGACCGTACGCCGGAGAGTCCGGCTGCTGGCCGAAGCCCTGCGGCTCGGGCTGCCCGTACGCCGGGGAGTCGGGGAACTGCGGATAGCTCGGCAGCCGAGGCTCCGTCTGGGGCTGCTGATCCACCGGAGCGGCGTAGACCGGCGGGTCATAGGCGGCGGCCGGCGGCTCGTACGGCTTGGCCGGGGCCGGGGGCTGGACGTCGGCCGCGACGTACGGGCTCGGGGTGTAGCCCCCGGTCTGCGCGACGGGCTGTGGCGACTGCGGCGGCTGCGGCACGGACTGCGCGTACCCCTGCCCCTGCGGCTCCGGCTGCTGGGGGGGCTGCGGGTAGGCGCCGGACGGGGGAGCGTACGGCTGGCTCTCGACGGGCGACGGGTAGGGAGGCTGGGGGTGCCCGTCGCCCGCCTGCGGCGCGGACGGCGCGTAGGAGGCCGCCTGCTGCCCGTACCCCTCGGAGACGTGCGCGGGCGCGGGCGGAAGCGCGGGGAGGTTCTGCGGGGGCTGCGGGACCTGGGCGGGCGGCGCCTCCTGCGGGTAACCGTGGCCGCCCAGCGGAGCCTGATCCTGCGGGTGGTGGACACCCTGCTGCGCCATCTGGCCCTGGGGGTACCCGCCCTGCCCCTGCGGGTGGTCCTGGAAGGGAACCTGTCCCTGCGGGTGGTCCTGGAAGGGAACCGGCCCCTGCGCGGGAACGGGCTGCTGGGGGTAGGCGTACCCCTGCTCCCGGGGGCGCTCGGCGGGGCGGCCGAAGCCGCCCTCGGCGCGGAGGGCCCCGGCGCGCGAACCGGCGGGGACCGCCTTCGGCAGCACGTAGAGCAGTGCGACCGCGGTCAGCGCGAGGGCGGGCAGGTGGACGAGGAGGATTTCGATCTTCTCCTGGAGGTCCGTCGCACCGCCGAACAGCGCGGTGAGCAGGCTGACCGCGCCGAAGAGCACGGAGAGCCCGAGCACGCCGGCCGCCACGAGGGCCATCGGCTTCAACCGCTCGATCACCGGACCGAGGTGGGTGGCCAGCAGCACGGCGCCGACGAGCAGCGCGGCGGTTGTCGGCGAGGTGAGCTGACCCAGGTAGCCCGTCGCGCGCACGGCGAAGGACGATCCACCGAACAGCAGGCGTTCGATGCCGACGAGAACGCTCGCGGACGCGACGGCTACCATGAGCCACGCCGCCGGTTCCCGGAGCCGGCCCGCCTCGACATTGATCACAACTACCCCCATAGGGTCTTTAGGTAAACCCGGGCCAGTTTTGCACATGGCTGACTTTGCTGTTGGTAGTCCCAGGAAGCCCACCAACCTCGTAAGTGCTCCATTGCACCTTATATGTCCATAATTCGGGCATCAGGTTAGGCGATTCTGCCAGCACGGACAGCCCTCATAACGATCATGAAAAGACTGCGTCCCCCCTCTCCCGGCACCCCGCCGACATCCGTAACGACCTAGTGGAACACTGGACGGCATGCGCATCGTGTCCCTCGCCGGCGGAATCGGTGGTGCCCGCTTCCTGCGGGGTCTTCTCACCGCCGCCCCCGACTCCGAGATCACCGTCATCGGCAACACCGGTGACGACATCAGTCTCTACGGCCTGCGGGTCTGCCCCGACCTCGATACCGTGATGTACACCCTGGGCGGCGGCATCGACGAGGAACAGGGCTGGGGACGACGGCAGGAGTCGCACGTCGTCAAGGAGGAACTGGCCGCCTACGGCGTCGAGCCGCAGTGGTTCGGCCTCGGCGACCGCGACTTCGCCACCCACATCGTGCGCACCCAGATGCTCGACGCCGGATACCCGCTGTCGGCGGTCACCGAGGCACTGTGCCAGCGCTGGCAGCCGGGCGTGCGCCTGATCCCGATGAGCGACGACCGGACCGAGACCCACGTGGTCATCACCGACGAGCAGGGCCGCCGCGCCATCCACTTCCAGGAGTGGTGGGTGCGGCTGCGCGCCTCGGTTCCCGCCGAGCAGATCATCCTGGTCGGCGCCGACCAGGCCTCCCCCGCCCCCGGCGTGCTGGAGGCCATCGCCGCCGCCGACGTCGTCATCCTCCCGCCGTCCAACCCGGTCGTCAGCATCGGCACGATCCTGCAGATCAAGGGCATCCGAGAGGCCTTGGAGAGCAAGACGGTCATCGGCGTCTCCCCCATCGTCGGCGGCGCCCCGGTCCGCGGCATGGCCGACGCCTGCCTGACCGCGATCGGCGTGCAGACCACCGCGCAGGCGGTCCTGGAGCTGTACGGGTCGCCGCTGGTGAACGGCTGGCTGGTCGCGGAGGAGGACGCCGGAGTGGCCCTCGCCGGCGTCGACGTCGAGGCCCGCCCGCTGATCATGCACGACGTCGAGGCCGCCGCCGCCATCGCCCGCGCGGCCCTGGACATGGCCACCCGGCTCGCGTCCTCCGCCACTCGCGAGGAGGGCTCGCGATGAGCCGGATCAGGCGTGGGCAGCGGAATCCCGCCGACGTCAGGGTGGAGATCTTCGCCGTTCCCGGCATACCCGAGGTCCACGAGGGCGACGACGTCGGGGAGCTGATCGCCACGGCTCTGCCCGACCTGCGTGACGGCGACATCCTCGTGGTCACCTCCAAGATCTCAAGCAAGGCCGAAGGCCGGGTCCTGCACGGTGTGCCCCGTGCCGAGGCGGTCGGCGCGGAGACGAGGCGGGTGGTCGCCCGCAGGGGTGAGACCGTGATCGCCGAGACGAGGCACGGGTTCGTCATGGCCGCCGCCGGGGTCGACGCCTCCAACACCCGGCCGGACACGGTGGTCCTGCTGCCCGTCGACCCGGACGCCTCCGCCTCGGCCATCAGGGCGCGCGTCGCGGAACTGCTCGGCGTATCGGTCGGTGTGATCATCTCCGACACCTTCGGCCGCCCGTGGCGCAACGGCCAGACCGACATGGCCGTCGGCGTCGCCGGGGTGACTCCCTCTCTCGACTACCGGGGCATGTCCGACGACTACGGCAACGCGCTAGAGGTCACCCTGACCGCCGTCGCCGACGAGTTCGCCGCGGCCGGAGACCTGGTCAAGGGGAAGGTCGCGCAGACCCCGGTGGCGGTGATCAGGGGCCTGCCCGAGTACACCACCGAGGACGACGGGCCGGGCATCCGCGAGCTGGTCCGCCCGTCCGCCGACGACATGTTCCGGTACGGCTCGCGCGACGTGGTCTTCGCCCGCAGAACCATCCGGGAGTTCTCCGCGGAACCCGTGGACGGCGCCAAGGTCCGCAGGGCCGTCGACGCCGCGATCGCCGCGCCCGCCCCGCACCACACGACCCCGTGGCGGTTCGTCCTGCTGGAGTCGGCGGGGGCCCGGGAGAAGCTGCTCGACGCCATGCGCGAGGCCTGGATCGCCGACCTGCGCGGCGACGGCTTCTCTGCGGAGTCGATCGCCAGGCGGGTCAGGCGGGGCGACGTGCTGCGCGCGGCCCCGTACCTGGTGGTGCCCTGCCTGGTCATGGACGGCTCGCACACCTACCGCGACGACCGGCGCAACACCGCCGAGCGGGAGATGTTCGTGGTCGCGGCCGGCGCGGGGGTGCAGAACCTCCTCGTCCAGCTCGCGGTGGAGGGGTTGGGCTCCGCGTGGGTCTCCTCCACCATGTTCTGCCGCGACGTCGTCCGCGAGGTCCTCGACCTGCCCGCCGACTGGGACCCGATGGGGGCCGTCGCCATCGGCCACCCCGCGGCTCCCCCGAGGGACCGCGCCCCCAGGCAGGCGGCCGACTTCATCGTCGTCCGATAGGCCCGGCCCCCGCACGCGCGGCTCCGGCTCGTGTCGCGGCACCTGAGCCGCGGCACCGCCACGCGTGCGGGCGGGGGCCTCGGCCGATCCGCTCAGCCGTCCGCGCCTCCGTCGAGCTCCATCGCCCGATTTATATCGACGAGCGACTCCTCGTAACGGCCCAGGGATCGCAGCACCTCGCCCCTGCGGACGTAGGCCCAGGTGTATTCGGGATCGATCTCGATCGCCCTGGTGAGATCGACCACCGCCTCCTCGTCCCGGTGTAGATCGTGCAGGATCGCCCCACGGCTCCCCAGAGCGCGCTCGTTGTCGGGCTCCAACTGAAGGGCGTGGTTCAGGTCGCCGAGTCCTTCATTGACCTTGTCCATCATGCGATACGTCTCGCCGCGCGAGACGAGTGCCCAGACGTTGTTTGGCTCCATGCTCAGCACGTGGGAGAAATCCGTGATCGCGTCGTCATAGCGGTCCGCCTGGTAGTAGAGGTCGCCGCGGGCGTTGTACAGGTCGGTGTCCTCCGGGGCGAGCATCATGGCCCGGATCAGATCGGTCTCCGCGTCGTCGTACCGCTCGACCTCGCGCAGCAGGCCCGCCCGCTCGCTGAGGAGCCAGACCTCGTCCGGAGTCAGCTCAATCGCACGGTTGAAGTCGGCCAGCGCCTCCCCGAACCGGCCGAGCGCCTCATACGCCTGCCCCCGGCTGCCGATCGCGTACACGTACTCCGGGTCGATCTCGATCGCGCGGTCGAAGTCGGCGATGGCCTCCTGGAACTGGCCCGTCCTTCGATACAGCTCGCCCCGCCTGCTCCACACGATGTCGTTGCCGGGATCAAGCCGGAGCACCTCGGTCAGATCTGCGATCGCCTCGTCGAAGCGCTTCATCATCGAATACGTCTTGGCACGTTCGATGAGCAGTCCACACCGCTGCGGGCCGCCTTCCCGCGCACCGGCTTCCAAACTTTCCTCGCCTGCCACACGCACCTCTTCTTCAGCCATCTGAACGATCGTAAGCATGGCCATTCGGCCTCACCGTGCGGCCCCGGCCTCACTTCCCCTTTGGGGGAGTCTCGATCGTCACCGGCGGCTCCCAGAACAGGCCTTCCTCCTCGGGAAGGTCCTCGGCGTCGATGACCAGGTCCTCGGGCGGCGGCTCGATCGTCACCCTGGTGCCCCAGCCGGTGAAGCGCAGGTCGGAACGGATACCCAGCTCGTAGTTGTCGTTCGTCTGCTGAGAGGTCGTGGTGGTCAGGCGGGTGACCCTGCCCTTGGCGTCGAACCAGAGCGCCCAGGCGACCTTCTCACCGCGTCCCAACCCCCCGCCGAGGGGCTGACCGGGGATCTTGGAGGCATAGATGGTGCCCTTGGCCGTACGCGGGCCGACGGAGGAGGCGGTGGCGAGCAGCGCCCGCAGCGTACCGGGTTCGAGGAGATCGACCGTGACATCCATGGGACTGGACTCGAACCATCGGCTGCGCACCCACTGCTTGCCCAGCGGCAACTTGCCGATCAGCTCACCACCCGAGGTGTAGTACGCGCCGTCGACTTTGATGAGCAGCACCGGGAAGAGGAAGGAAGAGTCCAATTCCGGGATCTCAGAACGGATCGGCGAGGAGAGCGTGCTGATGTCGTCCGTTTCCACCAGCCCCCCCTTACGGAATCCGGCGACCCGCGTGGTCCGGCTGGTGAACAGGTGCTTGCCGTCGGCCAACATGCGGGTGACCGCGGAGACGGTGACGCCCCTGCCCGGTACGACCTGGGCGCGGAGCGCCTTGATCGGATCGGGCGCGTCGGCACGGGCGGGCAGCGGCGTGAGCAGGAGGAGGCTCACGACAAGACCGGTGGTGATCCGTCTCATTCGATTTCCTTCGGCGCCTGGAGGGAAAGAAGATCCTTCCAGGCAAAGATCACGCCGCCGTCTCAGAACTTCCCGATACGTTCGAGCGATACGGGAATGCGGAACCTTCTCAACCGGCCGCTACGCGGGCAGGTCCCGGCTCGGGCCGTCCGGGTCGCCCAGTCAGACGTACTGGCGATCATGGGTGACGGTGAGCCCGAATCCGGACTGATGCGGGCGCCCGGCCTCCTCCCAAACCCAGGAGTGCCCTCTCCGCCTCGTCCCACTGCCGCGCAGAGTGAAGAGGGGGAGCGATCAGGGGCCTTGTCGGCGCGACCAGGCGCCCGGCCGTCACAGGAGCCGACACCGTTTCCGGTCACCGCAAGGCTCCGGGGCCCGATCCGGGATTCGGAGGCTCAGCCGTAGCGGATCACGTTCGCGACCACCGCGAACAGGATGAGCGCGCCCAGACCGACCACGATCATGCGGCGGACCGCCTTCCAGGCCGCCGACTTGGCGTCAGGGATCTTCGATGCGGCCTCGGCGGCCGCTTCGACCGCCTTGCCCCATCCCGCCCAGGTGTCCATCGTCCGCTGGAAACGCCGTCCGACGGCGAACACGATCGTGGCCACTACGACAAGGGCCAGGATCCGGCCGTTCGAGCTGTCCACGTCGCACTCCTACCGGGGGGAAGCAGGATCCTCGTCGCTGCCGGCATGCGGGGGCTGTCAGAGTTGCGAGATGGCGAACACGATCGTGGCGATCACGATGAGCGCCATGATCCGGCTGTCGGCACTTTCCATCGATGTACCCCTACCTGGAGAGAAGCAGGTTTTCGTCACTAAGAGTAGGCCAATGACTACCGAAATTCCAGACGCCTTCCCCGATCTCCTCACTGGAACGATCCAGAGCTCCGGCCGGAGCGGTCGCCCGCCCCGGCGGCAGGTGGTCACGGGGCCTTGGCGCAGGTGGGGTGACAGAGCCGGCGGGCCAGGGCGGACAGGAAGACGTCGATGATCTCTTCTGGGCGCTGGGCGACGTGCAGGGAGCCGTTGGTGACCGAGGTGATCTGGGTGAGGGCGGCACGGTCGAGGTCGGTGCCGAAGGCAAGAACGACGATCTGGACGGGTCGCTCGGGGTTCCACTCACCGCGGAGCCTCTCCACCAGCTTGGCGCCGGAGATGCCCTTGCCGTCGTCCTTGCCCGCCGTGATGACGAGCAGGGTGTTGTTCATGGTCTCGTCGTAGGACTCGGTCAGCGCGCGGAACCCGGCGATGATCGAGTCGTACAGGGCGCTGGGCTCCTTCGGGTCGGCGCGCAGGGTCCGGGTCAGCTCCTCCAGGCGGCTGCGCCGGATGACCTGGCCGCCGTCGGGCTCGGTGATCGGGCCGAGGCGCACCCGCTCGCGCTGGTCCTCACCCTTGGCCGAGGAGAACTCCCACATGCCCATGTGCGTGGAGCCGGGAAAGAGCTGCAGGCCGAGCCTGGCGGCGTCAAGGGCGACGGTCAGCCGGGTCTTCCCCCGCTGCCCGTTGATCGGCCCGGCCATGTGCTTGCCGCTGTCCGCCAGGACCAGGATGTTGGTCGGCGGGGCGAGCCTGCTCCACGCCGCCAGCGCCTCGTCGATCATGCCGGGCAGGATGGTCGGGCGGGTGCGGGGCGCCTCGGTGGGAATCTCGGGACCGGGTGAGTACGGCCCCAGGGAGCCGTCGGGCGAGCGGAAGCCCGCCCTGCGGGCCGCCTCCTGGGTCTCGGGGGAGCGCAGCCAGGCGGCGAAGGCCCTCGACCCGCTCGCCTTCGCCTCGTCGGAGGAGGTGACCACGTACGGGTAGTCGAGGTTGATGGTCCCCTCACGGGGGTGCAGGGCGGTCACCGGGTCGTCCGACGGCCGGCGGTTGTGCTCCCAGACCGACTGCTCGGGAACGATCACCACGGGGCGCTGCCAGAAGGAGCGGTCGTCGACGGCGGCGAGCATGGTCCGGTAGTCGGGCGCCGCCCCCGCCTGCGCCCAGCGGACGAACGCGGTGAGCGCGCGGTCGGCCTCGGCGCCGCTGCCGACCACGTCCCTGGCCGCGGCCACGGTGGCGATTCCGGCACCCGCGAGCGACGGGTCGGGGACGCGGACCACGTCGGGCTCGTTCTCGGTCGGCTGGATCCGGCCACGGGTGGTCGCGGGGAAGACCATCCGCCAGTTCATGTCGGTCTTACCGACCGCGAAACGCCGGGCCAGGGACTTGCGGGTGGCGAAGACCAGGGGCGAGGTCGCCATGACGGTCTCGGTGCCGGCCAGGTTCGCGGCCCCCTGCTTGCGGGCGAGCCGGATCCAGGCCGAGGAGTCGGAGATCCAGCCGTCCGGGCGCTCGCTGAGCACCCCCGCGGTGCCGCCGAGCAGGGTGCGCAGCACCGTGGCGGGCGGCTGCTCGGTCACCTGCACCAGCACGCACCGGCCGTCGACGCCCGCCCTGCTCCGGTTGAACCGCCCCGCCGCCTCCATGACGGTCGGGGCGATGTCGACGGCGGCGGCGACCCCGACCAGCACCGGGTCGCGGGCCGAGCACGAACCCCCCGCCCGGTCGAGCACCAGGACGGCGCTCCCCGCCAGGGCGACCGCTATCGCGACCGCCGCCAGCGACAGGCGCAGCAGGACCTGACGCCGACGCCGCTCAGCGCCGACGGCCACACGGTGTCGACCGGAGGAGGGCACACGGAGACCTCTCGCTAGAGGAGAAAGACGATTGTGTCAATGAACCCCTCACGGAGGGCAAGCAAATATAGAACTTGTTATAACTTTGTCGACGCCTCCAGCGGGAGCAGTGGAAGGGCGTTGGGGCGGACGCTCCGGCAGACCCCGTCGCTCACCCTGGCCGCGGCCAGCCGCTCGGCGTCGGGCACGCCGTAGGAGGTGGTCCGCTGCCGGATCGGCCGCCCGGTCGGGGCGACCATGGCCTCGATCTCGCTGATCGTCTTGAAGGAGCCGTTCTCCGACCCGGCCATCCTGCTGATCGTCTCCTCCATCAGCGTGCCGCCGAGGTCGTTGACCCCGCCCATGAGCACCTCGCGGCAGAGCCCGTCCTGGAGCTTCACCCAGGAGCACTGGATGTTGGCGATCGCACCGTGCAGCAGGACGCGGGCCAGCGCGTGCACCGCCCGGTTCTCCCGCGCCGTCGGCCCCGGGCGGGCGATCCCCGCCAGGTAGATGGGCGCGCTGTGGTGGACGAACGGCAGCAGCACGAACTCGGAGAACCCACCGGTCTCCTCCTGCATGCGGCGGATCAGCCGAATGTGCTGCACCCAGTGCGCGTGGTTGTCGACGTGGCCGTACATCATCGTGGAGGTCGTCGGAATGCCGACCCGGTGCGCGGTGGAGATGACCTCGACCCACTCGGCGGTGGGCAGCTTGCCCTTGGTCAGCACCCAGCGGACGTCGTCGTCGAGGATCTCCGCCGCGGTACCCGGCAGCGAGTCGACGCCCGCCTCCCTGGCGGCGACCAGCCAGTCCTCGATGGACAGGTTGGTGCGGCTGGCCCCGTTGATGACCTCCATCGGCGAGAACGCGTGGACGTGCATCTGGGGCACTCTGGCCTTGACCGCCTTGGCGATGTCGAAGTACGCGGTGCCGGGCAGGTCGGGGTGGATGCCCCCCTGCATGCACACCTCGGTCGCCCCTGCCTGCCATCCTTCCCAGGCGCGGTCGGCGACCTGCTCCAGCGAGAGGGTGTAGGCGTCGGCATCGGTGCGGCGCTGCGCGAAGGCGCAGAAGCGGCAGCCCGTGTAGCAGACGTTCGTGAAGTTGATGTTCCTGTTCACCACGTAGGTGACGTCGTCACCGACCGCCTCCCTGCGCAGGCCGTCGGCGATCCGGCAGAGCTCGTCCAGCGCGGCGTCGTCGGCGCCGGCGCCCGACGGGTCTCCGGCGAGGTCGAGGAGGACGAGCGCCTGGGCGTCGCTCAGCCCCGCCGGGTCTCGTTCGGCCTGCCGCAGCGCCTCCCGCACATCGCCCCTGACGGCGCCGCCGCTCCCGGCAGTGCCCTCCGCGACGGGCAGGCGCTCCCGCAGAGCCTCCCAGTCTCCGTAGACGTGGTCGAAGTCGTCACGACGGTCGGCGGTACGGCCCTCGGTGTCGACCGCCGTGTGCAGGTCGACGCGGCCCAGGGAGACGAAGCCCCCGTCGGGCTCCTGCCAGGGGCGGCCGGTCACGACCGCGTCCTCGCGGGCGAGGCCGGTGCCGGGGTCCGCCAGGGCGGCCACGTGCGCGTTGAGCCTCGGGTCCAGCCAGGGCTCCCCCGCCAGCACGAACTCGGGATAGATGGTCAGCCGCTCGCGCAGCGTGAACCCGGCGGCGGCGGTGCGGGCGGCGAGGTCGTCGATCTGCGGCCAGGGGCGCTCGGGGTTGACATGGTCGGGCGTCAACGGCGAGACGCCGCCCCAGTCGTCGATGCCCGCCCTGATCATCAGCTCGTACTCGGAGTCGACCAGGTTCGGCGGGGCCTGCACCCTCATCTTCGGCCCCAGCACCAGCCGGGTCACCGCGATGGTGGCGGCCAGTTCCTGCAGGTCCGCGTCGGGCATGCCGCGCATCGCGGTGTCCGGCTTGGCGCGGAAGTTCTGGACGATGATCTCCTGAATGCCGCCGTACTCGCGCGCCACCTTGCGCAGCGCGAACAGCGACTCGGCGCGCTCGGCGACCGTCTCCCCGATGCCGATGAGGATGCCGCTGGTGAACGGCACGTTCGTCCGCCCGGCGTCCTCCAGCACGCGCAGCCGCACGGCGGGGTCCTTGTCGGGTGAGCCGTAGTGCGGCTGCCCCTTCTCCTCGAAGAGCCGCCGCGAGGTCGTCTCCAGCATCATGCCCATGGAGGGCGCGACCGGCTTGAGGCGCTGCAGGTCCCGCCAGGTCATGACGCCCGGGTTCAGGTGCGGCAGCAGCCCGGTCTCCTCAAGCACCCGCACGGCCATCGCGCGGACGTAGGAGAGCGTGTCGTCGTAGCCGTGCGCGTCCAGCCACTCGCGGGCCTGGTGCCAGCGGTCCTCCGGCCGGTCCCCCAGGGTGAACAACGCTTCCTTGCATCCCATGGCCGCGCCCTGCGCGGCGATCTCCAGCACCTCGTCCGGGCTCAGGAACAGGCTCTCCAGCTTGTGCGGGGCGGTGGCGAACGTGCAGTATCCGCAGCGGTCCCGGCAGAGCCTCGTCAGGGGGATGAAGACCTTGCGGCTGTAGGTGATGATCCCCTGTCGTCCGACCGCCTCCAGACCCGCGTCCCTGACCCTCCCGGCGTGGTCAAGGAGGGTCTCCAGATGTGCGTCCCGGGCGTGCAACAGGGCTGTGGCCTCGGCGATATCAAGAGTTTTGCCATCGCGTGCCCTGGCCAGAGCCCGGCGCATCGCGTTGTCGGTGGGGTTGGGACTCATGACGTCACAGTACGGCGCGACGCTCACCTGCCCGGCGGCGGGTACCGGACCTCGATCCGACACTTCAGATTCACTAAAGACTCACTACAAGCAGGTCTCGATAGACATAAATGCTTGCATATACATAAATTAGACATGTCAGCCGGAACCTTCGCAGCCGCGAAGATCCCCGGCCCTCCGCCGAGGCACCCACCTCGGACCCCACCCCCAGGAGCCGAAAATGTTCTGGTTTCTCCTCGCCCTTGTCGCCGTCGCCGTCCTCGCCCCGCTGGTGGGCGCCGACACCCGTGACAGCCTCGACTGGCATCACCGGGAACCCTCCCCCGACGAGGGGGCGCTCAGCACGACCACCGGTCACGCGCGGGCGGCCGCGGCCCGCGAGCGGATGGCCGCGCACCGCCCGACCCCGGCGGCCGGCTGACCCTGCGCTTGGAAAGCCCCACCGGACGCGGCCCGTTCCGGACCGCGACCGATCCACCACGATCTCCCGCACACCGTACGGCGGGGCCGGTCAGATGTCGCTGGAGAAGCGGATCGCGGACTCGGGGAGCACCACACCGGGCCAGACCCGGCTGCCCGCGAGCAGTTCGTTCCCGGGACCGACCACGGCGCCGTCGCCGACGACCACATCCCGCAGGACCGCTCCACAGTCGACACGCGCGCCGATGCCGATCACCGAGTCGACCACGACCGCGCCCGAGTGCACGATGCAGTCGTCTCCGAGCACGCTGCCACCGACCTGCGCCCCCGACTCCACGATCGCGCGGGCGCCGATCACGGAACCGCCGGAAACCTTGGCCTCGGGCGAGATCATGGCGCCGGGCAGGGCGAGGAAGTCACCGGTGGGACCTGGCAACGCGGGCGAGACGAGCCGGCCGAGGACCAGGTCGCGGGAGCCCTGCACGAAGGCGGCGGGCGTGCCCACGTCGAGCCAGTAGGACGCGTCGGCGTAGCCGAGCACCAGGGCGCCGTCCTCGATCAGGCCGGGGAAGGTCTCGCGCTCGACCGAGACGACCTGCCCCTCCGGGATCGCGTCGATCACCGAGCGGGTGAAGACGTAACATCCGGCGTTGATCCGGTTGGTGACCGGGTTCGGGGTCTTCTCCAGGAAGGCGGTCACCCTCCCGTCGTCGTCGGTCGGCACGCAGCCGAAGCGCGAGGGGTCGTCCACCTCGGTCAGGTGCAGGGTGAGGGCGGCCCCCCGTGCGACATGCGTCGCGATCTGGTCGCCGATGTCGTGACCGGACAGGATGTCGCCGTTCAGCACCAGCACCGGATCGCCGGGGCCGCAGGTCAGCGCCTTGGCGGCATTGCGGATGGCCCCGCCGGTGCCGAGCGGCTCCTCCTCCGTCATGTACTCGAGTTCGAGGCCGAACGCCTCGCCGTTCCCGAACGCCTCGGAGAACATCTCCGCCCGGTAGGAGGTGGCGAACACGATGCGTCGCACGCCGAAGGCCCTGGCGCGGGCGAGCTGGTGGGACAGGAAGGGAACTCCCGCCGTGGGCAACAGGGGTTTCGGGGTGTCCAGTGTCAACGGACGCAGGCGCGTCCCTCGTCCACCGACAAGGAGAATCGCCTCTAGGTCCGGCAAAGGGGTCTCCATCATTCCGCGAGGTTAACTCACTACTCGGCCGCGCGCTGGTAAGAGAGCAGGTGTGCCTCGGCCGAGGCGTCCCAGGTGAACTCCTTGGCACGGGCGATACCCGCCGCGGACAGCACGTCCCTGCGCTCGGGTGAGGAGAGCAGCGTGCGCAGCGCCGCGGCGATGCTCTCGGCGTCCGGCTCGGTGTAGGCGACCGCGTCGCCCCCCACCTCCGGCAGCGAGGTACGGTGCGTGGTGAGCACCGGTGCGCCGCAGGCCATGGCCTCCAGCACCGGCAGCCCGAAGCCCTCACCCCGCGAGGGAAAGGCCGCGATCACCGCCCCACCGAGGAAACCGCACAGGTCGGCGAAGGACAGGAAGCCGGGACGGAGCACCCGCACCGTCGAGGGGACCTGCTCCACCGCGGCGTCCACCTCGACGTCGCGGACGCCCCCGGCGAGCACCAGGGCGGGCGGGTGGGAGATGTCCTCGACGGCGCGCACGAAGCCGCGGATCAGGTTCGGCACGTTCTTGCGGGGCTCCAGCGGGCCGAGGAAGGCCACGTAGGGGGTGCCGTGCAGGCCGAGCCGGTCGGAGGCGTGCTTGACCTCGCGCTCGGACGGCGGATGGAACAGCGCCGGATCGACACCGTGGTAGGCGACGTCGATGCGGGTCGGGTCGGCCGAGAGCAGCCTGATCAGCTCGTCCCTGGTCGCCTTGGAGGGCACGATCACCCGGGTGGCGTGCCGGACCGCCGTGCGGGTCGCCGCGCGGAAGAACGCCGCCTTGACCGCGTCGTGCTGCAGGGGCTCGGTGAAGCAGGTGAGATCGTGCACCGTCGCCACGGTCGGCAGGCCCGAGCTCAGCGGAATCGAGTAGTAGGGGGCGTGGATGACCTGGGCGGCGACCTGCCGGGCGAGGAAGGGCAGCCCCGTCTGCTCCCAGGTCAGGCGGGCGGCCCTGTTGGTGATCCCGTGAGGCCCCGGCACGATCCGCGCGGAGGGCGCCAGTCCGGCATATCGGGCGGCGTCGGCGCGCTGGCAGACGACCACGAGATCAGCGCCCGCCCTGTCCAGCGCGGCGACGAGTCCATCGACGTACCTGATCAGCGCACCGCGATCGGCCGGAACCGCGGCCGCGTCGACGAGCACTCTAGGCGTCAAGAAGGATCGCTCCCCTCATGATTCACGTGGGACGGCCGTCCCCCTCCTCCGTTCACTCTATTGCCAGAGTCTCCGAAATCATGGGGGAAATCACACGGCTTTTCCCGAAGCGTGGTCCTTACTGGAAGCCGTGGCGCGGCGCGCGGCCAGACCCGCGAAACCCGCGCAGACGAGATCGCCAAGAATGATCACGATCCGGGAGCAGAGCGCCGCCGCTATGGCCGACCCCCCGTCCAGGACAGGCGCCAGGACGGCCACCATGGCCACCTCCCGCACGCCCGCCCCCGCTGGGACGACGAACGTCATGATCCCCAGGCACCACGACAGGGCGAACGCGCCGATGGAGAACAGGACCGCGGAGAACCCGGAGGGTCCGAGGTCGTGCACGATCGCCGCCAGGTGCAGCCCGTACGCGATCCAGCCGCCCAATGCCCAGCCCAGCGCGGTGAGCATGCCCCTGCGGGTGAGGGGACGCTCCAGCGGCTCGCGCCTCAGCTTGCGCAGCCCGAACCCGAGGACCGCGTTGACCACCCTCGGCTCGAAGGCCACCGCGAGCACGGGGATCAGCAGGAACGCCCAGGCGTACGGCGCGGCCGCCCCCGGCTGGGCCGCCAGCAGCGTCACCCCCGAGACCACCAGACCGCTGCCGAGCTGCACCGGCAGCGTCAGGAAGAACGCCGCGGCACTGCGCGACCGGGGAACGCCCAGTTCCCGCCCCATCTCCATCTGAGCGATCACCGGCCAGAGCGAGCCGGGGATGTACTTGCCGAGCTGGCCCACGAAGAAGACCCTCGCCCCCGCGCGCAGCGGCAGCGGCGAGCCCAGGTCGGCCAGCAGCGCCCGCCATGTCATCATCCCGCCGCACAGCGCGGCGAGCACCGCCACCAGCGACAACACGAGCGACAGCACGGACAGCCGGGCGAACCCCGCACGGATGTCGTCCCACTGGCTCAGCACCACCCAGGTGCCGAACCCGAGCGCGAGGAGCAGGAAGGCGACGCGGGCCAGCCGTCTCAGGGTGGACGCGCCGGACCGGACGGCTCCTTCGTCCTCGCTCACCGCAGGCTCACAGGGGCCGTACCGGCTCGGGCGGCTGCGGCAGCGACCGCCCGGCCGGGCGGCGCTCACCCCTGGTCGCCACCCACAGGTAGGTGGGCACCACGGGCAGCAGGGCACGCAGCACCGGGCGGGGCAGCCGCGACAGCACGCCACCGGCCACCCGCCCCGCCACACCGCCGAAGAGCTCGTCGCCCGCGAACGCCGCCGGGGTGGCGAGCACGGGGAAGGTGTAGTCCCACACCCGCAGGCCGCGCACCATCTTGCGCAGGCCGCGCCGGGTGCGATAGCGCTCGTAGTAGCTGTCGGCCCGGCCGAAGAGCCGCACGTAGCGGTCGGCCGGCGCGGGCGGCAGGTACGACAGGAACGGCAGCTTGTAGTGCGGCTCCATCACGCCTAGCCGGTTGCCCAGGCCGAGATAGAGGACACCGTCCGCGGAGAGCACCCGGCGCATCTCGGCCATGATCGCGTCCGGGTCGACCACGTGCTCGTAGATGTGGTTGAAGACCAGTACGTCGATCGAACCGTCGGGGAAGGGCAGCGCGGTGCCGTCGGCGCAGACGAACTCGACCCGCTCGCCGAACCGCTGGGCCGCCTTGCGCAGGCCCGGCACGTCGATGTCGACGCCGAACGTCCGGCTCGCGCCCGCCGCGGCCAGCTCATCGGCGATGAACCCCGCCGAGCAGCCGATGTCGGCGACGGTCAGACCGGCGAGGACGTCCTCTTCCCTGCCGAGAAAGTGCCCGAGCACCGCGACGATCTTCGCGGCCTTCCTGCGGCGCTTCTCCTCGTCCAGCATCGCCGCCTGGAACTCGGAGTACTCAAGCTGCGCGACCCGCTCGGTGCTCATCACTCGCTTACCGCTCCTCTTCCCCTTCGCGCGATGCCGGTTCGCGTGATGCCGGGACTTCCCCTCCGGATGGCGCCGGACCGCGCACGACGCCCGCGGGCGCTCCACCACGCCGCCCAAGAGTACCGGTGACCGGTGACCCTACCGCCGAGTAAGGAGAGCGTCGTACCCTTGGCGGATGCTCAGCCGACTGCGGTCAAGCCGCCTGCTCCGGGTGCTGCTCGCGCTGGTCGCGGTGGGTTTCCTCGGCTACGGCCTGGCCAGGAACCGCGACGAGACCGTGGCCGCGATCTCGCAGCTCTCCTGGTGGTCGCTCGCCGGGTCCTACCTGTCGGTGATGGCCGGGATCGGTCTCATGGTGCTGGCCTGGCGGGCGCTGCTGGCCGGAATGGGCTCCCCGCTGCCCCTCGGGATCACCGCGAGGATCTTCTTCATCGGCCAGCTCGGCAAGTACGTGCCGGGCAGCGTCTGGGCGTACGCCGCGATGATCGAGCTCGGCCGCGACCACCGCGTCCCGCCCCGGCGCATGTTCGGTTCCATCACCCTGTCGGTGCTGGTCTCCCTCGGCTGTGCCCTCGTCGTGGCGGCGGTGACCCTGCGCGAGACCATGACCCAGGCGTGGTACCTGCTGGCGCTGATCCCCGTCATCGCCGTCTGCCTGCACCCCGGAGTGCTCACCTTCGGCCTCAACCTGGCCATGCGGATCGCCCGCCAGGAACCACTCGGACAGGGCCGACTGCTCAGCGGCCGTGCCGTGCTCACCGCGGTGGCCCTCACCGTGGCCGGCTGGCTGACCTACGGCCCCCACCTGCTGCTCCCCATGGCGGACCTGGGCGCCTCCGGCGATTCCCTATACCTGGTGGCGACCGGCGCGTACGCGCTGGCCTGGGCGACGGGCATCCTCACCGTGGTCGTCCCCGCCGGGATCGGCGTCCGCGAGGGGGCGATGGTGCTCGCCCTGGCTCCGGTGCTCGACTCCCCCAGGGCGCTGGTGGCCGCGGTGGTGTCCAGGGTGATGTTCACCCTCGCCGACGTGAGCTGGGCCGGGATCGGCTTCCTGTGGGGCAGGGCCTTTGGCCCCGCCGGGGAGCCCGGCCGGCAGGCAGGCCCCGAGCCCGTGGCGACACGGGAGGGCACCGCCTGAGACCCGGCCCGGCTCAGCGCGAGACCAGTGCCTCGATGTAGGAGGTCCAGTACGGCTCGGGGTCGACCGCCTTGACCCCGGCGCGGAGCCGCTCGGGCTCGCCGGGGCGGTAGAACGCGGCCAGCGCGGCGCGCAGCTCCTCCACCGAACCCGGCTCGACCAGCAGCCCGTCCACCCCGTCGGTGACGTGGTCGCCGAGCGTGCCCGCCCGGCTGGCGATCACCGGCACCCCGTGCTCGTGGCCGAACCACACCTGCTGGCTGGCCGTCCCGCTCCGGTAGGGCAGCACCAGCGCGTCCACGTCCGCGAACAGCTCGGGCACGTCCGCCGCCGGCACGTAGCCCGGCCGCAGCTCCACCCGTCCGGTCAGCCCGAGCTCGGCGACCAGCGCCCTCGTCGCCTCCTCCTGGCCACCCCAGAACTCCCCGGCCACCCGCAGCGACACGCCCTCGGGCAGCGCTCGGACGAGCAGGTCAAGCCCCTTGTACGGCCGGACGAGGCCGAAGAACAGCAGCCGGTCGTGCACGCCCTCCGCGGGGCCGCGCCCCGCGTTTCCCGATGGCAGATGCGGGGCCATCTCGGCCACCCGCACGGGCGCGGCGGTCAGCTCGCGGGCCTGCGCGGCCTGCCGCTCGGAGTGCACGAGCACCGCGTCCACCCTGCGCAGCAGCGCCTTCATCAGCGGTGTGTCGTACGGCTTGCGCTCGTGCGGCAGGACGTTGTGGCAGAGCGCCACGACCCGGGTTCTGCGCCCCAGGCCGGAAAGGATGCCCAGGTAGGGCGGGACCTGCACCGGGCTGAGAACGGCGAGGACGACCAGGTCGACGCTCCGCAGCCGTCGTCCGGCGCGGATCCAGCCGTCCGGTCGGCGCCAGTCGAGGTCGCGCCGGACGTGCGGGAACGGCTCGCCGTCGGGGATGTCGACGGTCTGCTGTCCCGGATACAGGAAGGAGGGGTACTGCGCCCGCCACGACTCGATCACCACGTCGTGCCCGGCCGCTCTCAGCCGGTGGGCCAGCTCCGTGGTGTGCGCGGCGCCGCCGCCCTTGTAGGGGTACGTCGGCCCGACGACGGCGATCCGCATCTACTCGCTCCTGGAACGCACGATGAGGTCGGCCAGCAGCGCCAGCGAGCCGATGAGCAGGCCGGAGATGAAGATCACAATGGTGTTGCTGGTCAGGTAGAACCCGTAGCGGACGATGTCGACGACGCCCTTGACCAGGCCGATGCCGACCAGCCAGAGCGCGGGCGGCATGAGGACCTTGAGCGGGTTGAAGTACATGACCATCCGCAGCACCTGCAGGATGTAGCGGTAGGCGTCGGAGACGAAGCTGAACTTCGACTTGCCGGCCCGCTTGCTGTAGCCGATCGGCAGGTAGTAGACGTCGTGCTGGTTCGACAGGAACGACAGCGTGATCGTGGTGACGCAGGAGAAGCCGGGCGGCAGCAGCCGCAGGTAGGGCTTGGCGACCGACTTGCGGAACGCCCGCAGCCCGCTGTTGAGGTCGGGGATCTTCTGCCCGGCCAGCCGCTCGGCCACCTTGCGGATGAACCACTTGGCCGGGACCCGGAGGAACTTGTGGGAGCCCTCCTCGCTGGTCCGCGCCCCCACGACCTGGTCGATCGTCGCGTCCTTCTCCAGGATCTGGACGAGCTCGGGGATGCGCTCGTTCGGGTAGGTCATGTCGGCGTCGGTCCACACGACGATCTCGCCGCGCGCCTCCTGGGTGCCGATCCTGCGCACCGTGCCGGAGCCGCCGTTGCGGTGGAAGGCTCTGATCCGCATGTTCGGAAACCTCGGCGCGGCCTCTTCGAGCCTGGCCAGGGTCTCGTCCGTGGAGAAGTCGTCGACCGCCACGAGCTCGTAGGTGTATCCGCTGTGGTCCATCGCCTCGCAGATGCGCTCGACCTCGGCGATGACGTGGTCCTGCTCGTTGTAACAGGGCAGGACGATGGTCACGTACGGTGTTGCGTCCACAGCTGATCCACTCTCAGGCTCTCGGGCATGCTCTCCGACGGGCGAGGATACTCTGCCCAGCTGAGAGCCGAGCGCACATCACTCCTTCTAGCAGGGCCCGAACACGTCAGTTGGTATGCACGGTACGGCTCGCCAAATGCCTGGCATGCCCTTGACCGCGTCGACGACCACCTGCGCGGCAGCCGGATCCGCAAGCTTGACGTGGTAATTTTCCGAGATGAGGACAATACGGAGAGTGCTAGGGGTGAGCTTGCCCATCAGGAAATGCTCGAAGACCCGGCGAGCATGGGCGGCGTCCTCGAAGTAGACACGCTCGATCCCTTCGAGCGCGGCGAGCCTGGCCTCGATGGCCTTCTTCTCTTCCTCCGTGGCCGCGCCTCGGCCCGCACAGGGATCGGAGGCCTCTTCCGTCTCCTCGGTTTCTGAGTTCTCGGCTTCACACAACCCGATGGAGATGTCCGCTTTATCCTCCCAGAAGTTATGGCCGAGGACGTATCCGTAGGAGACACCCGGCGCGTTCTCCACGATGGTTGCGAACAGCTGGAAGTCGGCCCGGCGGTGGAGTCTGCCGTTGAACGATGTCGGCAGGTCCTCAGGCTGAATGGCAGAGGTCAGAACCCAGTTGTCGGCATTCTCGTCCACGAAGTTCGCCCACGCCGTCTCCTGGGATCTGAATGTCACCTCCGCGACCTCAGGCGTCGCACGCAGCCTCTCCTCAAGTGCCCGCTTCTGCTCTGGAGTGATCGCCCGCTTGTGGCACCTCCCGGAGGGGTCGTCATCCCTGCAGAGAGAGATGGTGAACGTCGCCCCCTCGGGCCAGGGGCCGTCCGAGTTCTCGTACCCATCCATGCTTCCAGCAGCCCCGAGCAGCAGGGCGACGACCGCCACACCGGCCAGCAGGGCACGACCGACTCCGGCCCGTTTCCAGGCGCGAGCCCTCCGCTCCGGATCCCCGAAGGACAGCTCTTCGACGTCGGATCCATCGTTCCGGTCATCCGAGCCGATCACCGGATCCGTCGCATTCAACGCGTCACCCACCGCAATAATCCGGTATTTAGCCCAATATCCTGGCACAGGAATCTGGGCTTTGATCACTAGCAATAAAGCGGATTCGCTCGGACTATCTGGGCACCTACGTCGGCGGGTGCTCCAGCGGACGGGAAACGGCGGCTGCCCGGATGTCACCCGGGTCCGAGATGAGGATGCTCGCTGTGCCTCGGATCGTCATGACCCCGGGTGGGCACCGGGACGGGCACGAGTTCTCAAATTCTCGGATCCTCACGAGGAACCGTCATCCAGACGTCGGCGGCCAGGGACCAGGTGCCGTTGGGGGGGTCGACGAGGGAGCGCTCGTCCTGGCGGGTGCGGAGGTTCATGATGTGGACGGGGGTGCCGTACCCGGAGACCTGGCGGGCCTCGGCGGCCAGCAGGACCGGGACGCGACCGGCCGCGCGGATCCGGGCGACCAGCCGTCTGACGTCGCTCGTCCGAGGAACGTCGGTGCGGTAGAGAGTGACCCGGGCGGCGGGCAGGCCGCAGCTGCTCCGGACGAGCTGGGTGAAGCGGGCGGCGGTGACGCGCTCGACGACGAGCACCGAGGCGCGCGCGGGCAGGGCCGCGCACAGCGCCTCGACCGCGGCGCGCTCGCCGCGCTCGATCGGGTTGAAGGCGGTCCCCGCCGAGACGAACGCCACGGGGACGAGGAGGATGACCGCGCCGGCGGTGGCGAGACCCCTTCGGACAGGCGGGCGGTACCCGGACCCGCGCGCCCGGTCCCGCACCCAGCCGAGGCCCCAGACGGCCAGCAGGATCAGGCCGGGGATGACGACGGGGACCAGCCGCCGGGCGGCCCACGGCTGGTCGGGAGTGATCCCGGGGCGGTAGAGCGTGGTGACCGTGGTCCAGGCGATGACGGCCAGTGGCAGCAGCCACTCCGGAGCCGTCCCCCGCACCAGCCTGCGCGCGAGCAGTGCCGCGGCGAGGGTGGCCAGGAGCGCCGCGGGAAGCCCGACGTACCAGATCACCCAGTACGCCGAGTTCTCGTAGTAGAGCCGGGAGCCGTCGATCGGCAGGCCGTTGACCCGCTGGACCCCGACGATGAAGTCGGCGGTCAGCCGGTCCTCGGTGGTGGCGGGTGGCCGGATCACGGTCTGCAACCAGGGCCGGGCCGCGAAGGCCGCCCCGACCAGCACGACCAGGCCGCCGGCGATCTCGGGCAGCCTCGGCATCCGGGCGGCACGCCGCAGCGGCGCCGCGAGCCGGGGGGCGAGCGCCGCCATCGCGACGGTGAGCACCACGACCGCGCCGCAGATGGCCAGCAGCGGGATGAGCGAGCCCGACAGGTATTTCAGGTAGGGGCGGGAGAGCAGGTAGGCGGCGGCGAAGCCCAGCCCTGCCCCCACCGCCAGCCCGCCGAGCAGCGGCACGCCCAGCCGTCCTCCGTCGCGGTTCCCGGCCCGGCGGACGGCGATGAGCAGCCCGGCGTAGGCGAGCACGGGAAGCACGTCGCGCAGCCCGTCGATCCTGACCATGACGGCCAGCCCGAACACCAGCCCCGCCAGGGCGGCCCCGGTCCGCGCGGCGCGGATCGCCGCCGGGCCGGTGCCTGAGGGATCGGGCGGCTGATGGCCGGCACCGGAGGCGCCGGAACCGCCCGGCGGCTCGGGTGGCGGGGAGGCGGTGACACCGGAGCGGAGCCTGGCCTCGGCGTCGTACAGCAGGGCAAGGCCGCCGAAGAGCAGGATCAGGGACGGGATCTCACTGAAGGTGGTCCGCGAGGTGTAGAGAATCGGCAGGCTGATGGCGAAGACCAGGGCGGCGAGAGGCGCCCAGCGGGCCCCGACGAGCCGGGCGACGACCCCGGCGAGCACCAGCACCGCCGCCGCCCCCAGCACCGGCGGCACCAGCAGCAGCCCGGCGACGTCGCCGAGCCAGGCGCCCACCGCGTGGAGCATCGGCGCCCCCGGCATGAACTGCGGCACGACCGCGCCGCCGAAGCCGTAGAAGCCCACGCTGTCGAAGTGGAGCGCCGGGTCGAGGCCGCCGAAGGCCTGCTCCTGGAAGGGCACGGGCAGCGAGCCGTGCCTGGCCAGCCAGATGCCGTACTGCGCGTAGGTGGCGGGGTCGCGTCGGACGATCAGCTGCTCGCTGCGGAACAGGCCGTTGAAGACTCCCGAGGCCAGTGCGACCGCGATCACCCCGGTGACCTGCCACGCTGTCGCCGGGATGGTCTCCGGCAGGCGCCGCAGACCGTACCGGCAGAGCAGCGCGGCGGCCAGCAGGCCCAGCGGGACCGCGGCGAGCGGCCGGAACCAGCCGAGCAGCAGCAGCGGCAGCCCGGCCAGCAGCCAGCCCGCCAGGACGAGCGCGGGCACGACCGAGACCACGGCGAGCACCTTGCCCGCCGAGGGGCCCGCCGAGGGCCTGCGCGTACGATCCAGCCAGCCGGTGGTCATGACACGACCCGAGCGTACTGGCAACCGAGGCCCGCACCGGGCACGGGCGCGCGGGACGGCGGTGCCGTGCCGCCCGGCGTCCCACCTGGCGCGGAAGCCGGTAGCGTACGCGCAGCGCGTCAGAAGGGGGAAGAGTGGTCGGGTGGACGGGGCTGCGGCATCACCGGTCCCTGGGGACGGTGACCACGCGTGTCAGCCGGATTCGGCGACCCGCGATCTCGCGCGGCGGCCCCGGCGGGGCCGCGACCGGAACCCGGCCGGGATTCGTGACCACCACATGAGCGACGGCGGCTCCCCCGCCCCTCGCGGGTTCCCGAAACGTCGCCGGCTCCCCGGCAGGCGGCGGTTCCCAGACCGCCGCCGGTTCTCCGAGCACCGCTGGTTCCTGCTCGTGCTGGGCGTGGGGGTCGCGCTGCGGGTGATCGCCATGCTCGGCTACCGGCCCGCGCTCTGGTTCCCCGACTCCTACACCTACGTCGTCACCGCGTTGAAGCCCCGGCCCGACCTGGTCCGCCCGGCCGGATACCCGATGTTCCTGCGACTGCTCGAACCGTTCCACGACTTCGCCTTCGTCGCGCTGGCCCAGCACCTGCTGGGGCTGGGTGCCGGCGTGCTGGTCTACCTCACCGCGCGGCGGCTGGGAGCGCCCGCCTGGGCCGCGACGCTCGCGTCCGTCCCCTCCCTGCTGGACGCCTACCAGATAGAGCTGGAACATCTGCTGGTCTCCGACACCCTGTTCACGGTCCTGGTCCTCTCGGCGGTCTGCCTGGCCGTGCGCCGATCCGTCGGATGGCGTACCGCGTGCGGGATCGGGCTGCTGCTCGCGGCGGCCACGCTGACCAGAACCGTCGGGCTGCCGCTGGTCGCGCTCTTCGCGGGCTGGCTGATCTTCAAGCAGCGGGGCCGGGTGGCCGCGGCGGGGGTGATGATCGCCGCCGCCACGGTGCCGATCCTCGGGTACGGGGCCTGGTTCTACGCGACGTACCAGCGGATCGGCATCGTGGGCGCGAACGGGGTCTTCCTCTACGCCAAGACGATGACCTTCGCCGACTGCGACGTGATGCGCCCGCCACCGGACCTGGCGGTGCTCTGCGACCCCCGCCCGCCCGCCCTGCGCCCGCCCGCGCAGGAGTACGTCTGGGCGCAGGACTCACCGCTGGTCAAGCTGCCCGGCATCACCTTCAGCCGCGGGAACGACGCGCTGGCCGGGCGGTTCGCGTCGCTGGCGATCCGGAGCCAGCCGCTGGACTACCTGGGCTCGGTCGCCTCGGAGCTGGCCCGCTCGTTCACGGTGGACCGCCCGGTCTACCCGGATCAGGAGATCTACGACTACTACCTGTTCCCCGCGTCGCCGCCCGCACCGCCCGGACGCTACCCGGCGACCGTGGGCGCCCAGGCCGCGGAGCGCTACCAGCGTGGTCCGATCACCACCCGGATCGTCGAACCGTACGCGGGCTGGATCCGCGCCTACCAGGGAGTCGCCGGACTGCCCGGCGCGGCGGTGCTGGTGATCCTGCTGCTGCCGCCCGCGGCGGCGTGCGTCCGGCGGTTCCGCCCGGACACCACGGCGTGGGTGCTGCCCTGGTCGGTGGCGGTGGTGTTGCTCGCGATGCCGCCCGCGGTGGCGGAGTTCGACTACCGGTACGTCCTGCCGGCCGTACCCGCCGCCTGCCTCGCGGCGGCACCGGCCATGCGTAAACCTAATTTCAGTAACATTCCACTAAATGTCCGCATTTGAGTATGCTGGCCGCCGGATCATCACGGCGCTGGCAGGGGGCGGTCTTGGCCAAGTTCGCATCATCACGTCTCCTGGCGCGCCCCTCGTGATCTACTCTCTGGGCGCGATGAGCGAGCTGCGCGAGAACCGGACGATGCCGCCAAGCAGGGGAATCGGATGAGCGACCACCGGCAGGCTTCCGTGAGAGACCAGCGGACGGCACCCGCCTCCCACGGCCGCAGAGGGGCCCGGCGCGCGGGCGGGGAGGGTCCTCCCCCTGAGCGGCTTCCGGCAGCACCTCCACCGCAGCCGAAGGAGGGTCCGCCGAAGGGCAGGGGCCGCAAGCAGAAGCGGCTCGGCATCGGCGCCTGGTCCGGCATCGCGGCGACCGGCCTTCTGGTGCTCGGCACCCTGGGCGGCTACAAGGTCTACCGGGACACGCTCGGCGAGTTCAGAACCGTCAACATCAACGCCAACCTCGGCAACGACCGGCCGGTGAACGCCACGGGCGCGCTCAACGTGCTGATCGTGGGCTCCGACACCCGCGAGGGCGACAACCTGAAGTACGGCCAGAAGATGGCCAACGACGGCAAGCGCACCGACACGATCATCCTCATGCACATCGCGCCCGACCGTGACAAGGCGACGTTCGTCAGCTTCCCCCGTGACTCGGTGGTCTCCATGCCCGCCTGCAAGTCGGAGACCGGCACGCCGGTCGCACCCCGCACCGAGATGATCAACGCCGCCTACAACGAGGGCGGCATCACCTGCACGATCGCCACCATCGAGTCGCTCACCGACATCCGGATCGACCACTTCGTCGAGGTCGACTTCACCGGTTTCAAGAACATCGTGAACGCCCTCGGCGGTGTCCGGATCTGCCTGACCAAGCCGGTCGACGACAAGAAGTCCAAGCTCGCCCTTCCGGCCGGCTGGCACCTGCTGGCGGGCGAGAAGGCGCTGGGCTACGTCCGGCTGCGCAACTACGGCGACGGCAGCGACATCGGCCGGATCAAGCGCCAGCAGGTCTTCCTCAGCCAGGTGGTGAAGAAGGCCACCAGCAGCGAGCTGCTGACCGACCCCGCCAAGCTGCTGAACTTCATCAAAGTCGCGGCCGGTTCCGTCCGGATGGACGAGGACCTGGCGAAGGACACCGGCACCCTGCTGGAGATCGGGCAGAGCGCCCAGAAGCTGACCGCGAGCGGCGTCAAGCTGATCACCGTCCCATGGGGCCCGCACCCGGACGACAAGAACCGGGTCGCCTGGGTGCAGCCGTACGCGGACCAGCTCTTCGCCTCGATCAAGAACGACACCGAGGTCACCCCGCCCCCCGACACCAAGGTCAAGACCGTCAACCGCGAGCAGGTCAGGCTCCAGGTGTTCAACGGCACGGACACGCCGAACCGGGCCAGGGAGGTCGCCGCCGAGCTGGCGGAGCAGGGCTTCGTGGTCACCCACGTCGGCAACGCCCGCCCGGCGACCGGCAACGTGCCCACCACCACGGTGCGCTATGCCAAGAAGGACACCGAGGACGGTCCCGCCTACGGCGACGCGGTGGCCGCCAGGCTCTCCGGCGACAAGCGCACCCCGGTCGCGGGCAAGGTCAAGCCGGTCACCACCGACAAGTACACGCCGCCCACGGCCCCCAAACCCACCCCCGACGCCAAGGCCCCGACCGGACCGGTCATCCAGCTGATCATCGGTGCCGACTGGCCGGGGGTCCGGGTCCTTCCCAAGATCCCGGACGCCCTCACGGACAAGGTCGTCGACAGCAAGACCAACCCCTGCACCTGACATCCTCGCCCGGCACGCGGCCGGGCGAGGGCGTCCGGGCGGAGCACCGTGCCCGGACGCCACAGCCGGATCTCGTACCCGGATCTCGTGGCCGGGCATCGTGGCCGGGCCGAGCGGCGAGGCCACGGCGTCCGGACATCCAACACCGGGCAACGGAGCGCCACCGCCCGGGAAAACGGCGAGCACCCGCCGTTCCCGGATTTTGGACAGTCACGATTACCCGAGAACCTCCGTAATCAGAGTGCGCCTGTGCGACAGCGGGCTCACAGTCGGTTTAGGGTGGTCGGGGCGGCGAGGCGAACGATCACCCGGCCCGCCCCGGGCGCCCCCGCCAGTCTGCCCGACTACTCCCCGGTCTCCGACAGATAGCTGAGCCTTCCCCTCGTGAGCGACATCCGATCCTTCCAGGTGCCGGCCCCCCAGGACGACGGCGGTTCCGACGGCGGACAGGGCCGGAAGCCCGCCCCGTGGCCGACGCCCGGCCAGGCGCAGCCGCCCGGCGGGCACCAGCCCACGTGGCCGGAGCCGCCGGGCGGTGGCCCGGCCGCCGGCCGTCCGTCCCGGCACGAAACCCGGAACGCCCGGGAGGAGGAGAGCCCCGGCGAGGTCACCGAGTGGGGCGGTTACCCGGCATATCGGGAGCCCTACCCCGGCGACCCGCTCGACCTGTCCAAGCCCCTGGAGCCCGAACCGGTGCCCCAGGAGTCCACCTGGGCCCGCGAGACGTCCCAGCCGTGGACTCAGGACGGCCCGTCCTGGACGCAGGAGAGCACCACCTGGGCTCAGGAGAGCACCGGGTGGGCCCAGGAGAGCGCGGTGTGGGCCCAGGAGCCGTCCTGGGCGAGGGAAGCCCCCTCCCCGCAGGGCGCCCCCCAGGTGCCCCTCCCCCGGCCTGACTGGGCCCCGCCGCCCGTGTCGCAGCCGCAGACGGGCACGCACCCCTACGTCGCCCCCCAGCCCCAGGCCCCCGGCCAGGCGCCCGGCCCGGGATCGCCCCAGGCTCCCGGGCAGCCCGCGAGTCCCGGGATGTTCCCGGGCGCCGGGCACCCGCAGACCGCCACGCCCCCCCGGCAGGCGCCGCCCGCGGGCAGCGAGCGCCCCTTCTCCTACTGGGAGAACAACCACCGGGAGAGCGAATCCTCGTTCTGGAACCAGGGCCCGCAGGCCGAGCAGGAACTGCGGGCGGAGCGGGAGCGCGAGTCGCAGCTCGAGGAGGAGCCCGCGGCTCCCCCTGCCAAGAAGAAGCGCGAGCCGTATCTCGACAATGTGAAGTTCGTCCTGATCGCCCTGGTGGTGATGGGCCACTCGCTGGTTCCCACCCTGAAGGCGGACTCGGCGAGCGCGGCGTACCTGTTCATCTACATGTTCCACATGCCGGCGTTCGTGCTGATCAGCGGCTACCTGGGCCGCAACTTCTGGCACTCCAACGCGAAGATCAACAAGCTGGTCGACACACTGCTGATCCCGTACGTGGTCGTGGAGATCGGCTACGCGCTGCTCCGCTACGGGCTTGGCCAGAAGTGGACGCTGACGATAATTGATCCGGCCTGGCTGAACTGGTACCTGGTGGCCCTGGTCCTCTGGCGGATCTCCACACCCATCTGGACCCGGATGCGGCAACCGCTGCTGGTCGCGGTGGTCATCTACATGGCGGCGGGCTTCTCCGAGATCTCCGGTGACTTCAGCATCGACCGCTTCTTCGGCCTGCTGCCGTTCTACGTGCTCGGCCTGCTGCTCAAGCCCGAGCACTTCGACCTGCTCAAGCCCACCTGGGTCAAGATCACCTCCGCGGCCGTCCTGGTCGGGGCCGCCGGGGTGGCGATCCTCATCGCGCCGCACGTCCCGCGTGCCCCGATCTACTTCCGCTACAGCTTCAAGGCCATGGACATGTCCTGGTGGATGGGCTTCGGCGTGCGCGCCGCCGTGCTGGTCGCGGCGCTGATCATGACGGCCGCGGTGCTCGCGCTGGTGCCCCGCCGCGAGACCTGGTTCTCCGACCTCGGCACCCGCACCCTGTACGCCTACCTGCTCCACGGCGTCGTGGTGGTCATCGCCAAGGACCAGGGCTGGCTGAGCTTCCCCTGGCTGTACGGCCCGCTGGGCGTGGCGGCGATCGCGTCGAGTTCGCTGGCCCTGGCCATCGTGCTCTGCCTGCCGGAGACCCGCAAACTCTTCAAGTGGCTGCTCGAACCCAGGCTGGTATGGCTCTACCGGCGACCGTCCTCGGCCCCCGCCGCCAAGGCCGCGCCCACCACCGAGGCCGCGCCCGCCGCCAAGGAGAGTTCAGCGGCAGTTCCCCGGTAATTAACTCAACACATCCGGTGCTGACGGAACAGCCACCCAGCATCGGCATATGCGGGTATGCGTCGCGACAATCGTTCATCATCCAGAAGACGCCCGGATCGCGCATCGGCAGATCCGGGCGCTTCTCGACGCCGGGCACGACATCACCTACGTCGCCCCCTTCACCGACTGCAACGTCACTCCGGATCCGCGGATCCGGGCGATCGACGTGCCCCGGGCGATCGGCAACCACCGCAGGCGCGCGCTGAAGGCCGCCAGGGGAGCTCTCAGCCGCGGGGTCGAGGGCGCCGACCTGCTGATCGTGTACGACCCGGAGCTGCTCTCCCGCCTGCCCAGGCGCCGCCCCACCACCGTCTGGGACGTACGCGGTGAGGCCGGCGCCACGCCCGGGCACCGGGCCCTGCCCTCGCTGGTACGCCGGATCGAGGCCCGAGCGGAACACCGGCTGCGCCTGATCCTGGCCGACGACTCCTACCGGGACCGCTTCTCCCTGCCCCACCCGGTCGTCCCCAACACCGCCTGCGTACCCGAGAACCCGCCCGCGCGGCCCGGCCGCGACCGGGTGGTCCACATCGGTCACCTCTCCGAGGCCGGAGGCGTGGCCGAGCTGATCGAGACGGCCAGGCGGCTGCTCCCCCACGGGATCAGGCTCGACCTGATCGGCGCCGCCGACGCCGGGGTCAGGCCGCTGCTCCGGGACGCGCAGCGGGAGGGCCTGCTCGACTGGTACGGCTATGTGCCCAACCGGCACGCGCTGCGGATGGCCGAGGGGGCGATCGCCGGGCTGTCGCTCCCGCACGACGCGCCCGGTCACCGGCCCGTACCGGCCAAGATCATCGACTACATGTCCCGGGGCGTCCCCGTGGTCACCACGCCGCTGCCCGCCGTCGCCGCCCTGGTCGAGCGGACCGGCTGCGGGGTCGTCGTACCCTTCGGCGACGTCGGGGCGGCGGTGCGCGCGGTGCTGACGCTGCGGGACGATCCCACCGGGGCCGCGGAGATGGGCGGGCGCGGCCACGCCGAGGCCCTGGCCCACCACAACTGGCCGGACCACGCGGGCGCGTTCGTCGGGCGGTTGGAGGAATGGGCGGGCAGACCGGTGACGTCCGGCCTGGAGATTGGTCTACTGGAGGCATGGCACGCCATCTGATTCAGGGGCGCGAGATCGCCATGCCGGTCCGCGTCCGAGACGCCATGGTCTGCAGCGCCTCCTACCTGGTCCGGGCGGACGCCGCACGGGCCGTGATCGCCTACTCCCACCTCGACGTCGCCGAGGTGCTGCCCCGCAAGGCCCTGTGCACGCTGATGTTCGCCGACTACCGCGACGGCGACCTGGGCCCCTACCACGAGTTCGGCATCGCCTTCCTGGCCAGGCCACCCGGCGCGGACCACGCCCCCGGCGGCGGGCTGCGCGCGAACCTGTCCGAGCTACGCAGGACCGGCGCCGGGGCGTTCGTCCACTGGCTCCCGGTCGACCAGGGCTTCACCCTGGAGGCGGGCCGCACGATCTGGGGTTTTCCCAAGGAACTGGCCGACATCGACCTGCGCACGTCCTCCCCCTACAAGCGGTGCATCCTGCGTAAGGACGGCCGCCTGGTGCTGGACCTGCTGATCAAACCCGGCGTCCCGGTGCCGGGCACCGGCATGATGACCGCCCTCGACGCCTACAGCCACTCAGATGGCGTCACCCGCCGCATCCCGTGGTCGATGTCCCCCCGCGGCATCCGCACCCGCCCCGGCGGCGCCCTGATCCGCCTGGGCAACCACCCGATCGCCAAGGAACTGAGCGAACTCGGCCTGCCCAAACGAGCCCTGGCCACGACCACGGTCTCCCACATGGCCATGACCTTCAACGAGGCCAAGGAGCCTTAGCGGGGTCCGGCCGGTCACCGCGATCGCGGCGGCCTGCCACGACCACGAGAGCCCGTGGTTCGACTACCGCACCCATGCCGGAGGCCGGAGCGGGCGCCTGGCGGAGCCGTACCGCCTTTGGCCACCGGTCACCGAATGTGCCCCAGGCCGCTATCGCTGACCTGGTACAGAGCCTCCCTGGTCAGCATCAACGCCCGACGAACGGGCAGGCGGCGTTCACACCCGTCTGCGGGGCGGGACCGGGACGCGGGCGAGGTCGTGGGCGACGACGACGTCGCCACGGAACACGGCGGCCGCCTGGTCGGCGAAGCGGTGCTCGTCCTCGGCGCGGTACCGCTCGGAGAAATGGGTGAGGACCAGCCGCCGGACGCCGGCCTCGGAGGCGACCTTGGCGGCCTGGCCGGCGGTGAGATGGCCGTAGTCACGGGCCAGCGCGGCGTCCTCGTCCAGGAAGGTCGACTCGATGACCAGCAGATCCGCCCCGTCGGCCAACTCGAAGACCGGGTCGCAGAGGCGGGTGTCCATGATGAAGGCGAACCGTTGCCCGGGACGATGCACGCTGCACTCACCCAGGGTCACCACCGTGCCGTCCGGAGCGGTGACCTGGCCGTCCTCCCGCAGCCGACGGATGGCGAGACCGTGCACGCCTCGGGCGGCGAGTTCGTCAGGCAGCATGGTGATGCCGTCGGGCTCGACCAGGCGATAGCCATACGCCTCCACCGGATGGTCGAGCCGGCGGGCCGTCAGGGTGAACGGCGCGTCGGCGGTGTCGAGTTCCACCACGGAGCCGCCGAGCGGCTGCTCACGGATCCGGATGGTGTCGTGGAAGATCGTCGCATGCCGCAGCCGCTCCCAGTAGAGCGCACCGCTGGCGGGGAAGGCCGCGTTCGCCTCGGCCACCCCGTCACGTGACATCCGCTGGACGATTCCCGGCACTCCGAGGCAGTGGTCGCCGTGGAAGTGGGTCAGGCAGATCCAGTTGACGTCGTGCACGCTGAACCCGGCGTGAATCATCTGCCGCTGCGTCCCCTCTCCCGGGTCGAACAGCAGGCCGTGTCCGTCCCAGTGCAGCAGATAGCCGTTGTGATTACGGGTACGGGTGGGAACCGCACTGGCGGAACCGAGCACAACAATCTCACGTGCGGACATACGTCAATGATCACTTAACCGGGGGCGGCGAGCGACCGGATAACGGGGGAGTCCCGTGCCCCGGCCCCACCGGCGGGTCTCGACGGCCCCGGTACGGAGTCAGCCGTCGAGTTCCAGCAGGGGCAGCTCGGCTCTGGTCGGGAGGCCCTGCCAGTCGCTGGGGCCGGACGAGGCGAAGGCGGCGAGCAGGAACCCGCGGCGCAGCCGGTCGGTCGGGTGCAGTCCCTCCAGCGCCGCGCTGAGATAGCCCGAGACGAAGGCGTCCCCCGAGCCGTTGGGATCGACCACCGGCGCGGAGATGCCGGCGGCGTCGTGGCGGACGCCGTCGACCCGGACGCTCGCCCCCCGGGCGCCGCGTATCACGATGACCTCGCGGTCTCCGGTGAGCGCGGGCTTGACCAGGTCGAGCTCGCTCTGCCGGACGAACAGCACGTCCGCCGAGCAGGCCAGCACGCTGAGGATCTCCTCGGCCTCCCGCAGGTCGGGCCAGAGCTGGTCGTGGTAGTCGATCGCCACCGAGACGGGGACCCTCGCGGTCCGCGCGGCCCGTACCGCGGCGTGCATGGCGTCGCGCGCGCTCAGCGCGGCGGTGATCCCGCTGACGTGCAGGACGCGCGAGGCCGCGACCCGGTCGACGGGAACGTTCCCCTGGGCGAGCCTGGCACCTGTGCGGTAGTAGGTGACCCTGGCGGCCTGACCGAGCCTCGACTCCTTCAGGAGCATCCCGGTCGGCGATCCCTCGTCCACCCGGACGTCGGAGACGTCCACCCCCTCGCCGCGCAGCACGGTGAGGATCCTGGACCCCAGCTCGTCACCACCGACCTTGCCCAGCCAGCTCACCCGGTGGCCGAGCCTGGACAGCCCGATCGCGACGTTGAACTCGGCGCCGGCGACGTCCAGCCTGGCCTCGTGCTCATGGCGGATCCGGCCGCTGGTGACCACGCCGAAGGCCTCGCCGAGAGTGTAGACGTCCATGCCGGAGCGGGACTCAGACGATCGGTGGGCGGCCGAGGCGCAGCATGCGCCAGGCGGTCTTCCAGCCCATCGGGCGACGCTCCCCCGCGGGTTCTCTGAGCCCCTCGCCGAAGCCCTTGAACCAGGCGCGCAGGGCGGGCCCCGAGCGCTCGCGGACCAGGGTCAGCACGCTCCAGTTGAGCAGGTAGAGCGTCGCGAGCACCCAGGGAAGGTTGCGGCGGGCCAGCCAGACCCGGTTGCGGGCGTTGAGCCGGTAGAAGTCCGTGTGCCTGGTCGGGGGGACCTGTGGGTGGTACATGACCGTCTTGGCGTCGTACTCGATGCGGTAGCCCTCACCGAGGAGCCGCCAGGCCAGGTCGGTCTCCTCATGGGCGTAGAAGAAGCGCTCGGGAAGCCCGCCGACCTGGAGGAACGCCGACCGGCGGATGGCGCACGCGCCGCCCAGGAAGGTGGTGACCGGGGAGGACCGCTCAGGGTCGCCCGCCCGCAGGCGGGGAACGTGGCGGCGCTGGCCGATGCCGCCGTCGGGGTCCTTCACCCGGAAGGAGACGACCGCGAGGTCGTGCTCGGTGGAGAAGCGCTCCCGCAGGTGGGAGACGAGCCCCTGGTCGGCGTACCAGCCGTCGTCGTCGAGGAAGAGGACGACGTCGCCCGTGCACTCCTCGACGCCACGGTTGCGGCCCGCGGGAATGCCCGCGTTGTGGCTCAGCCGCACGCTTCTGATCGAGGCCGAGGACCCCTCGGGCACGGTGGCCGACAGCTCGGGAACATCGGTGCCGTTGCCGACGATGACCACCTCGACGTCGCCGTCGACCTGGTTCAGCGCGGACTCGACCGCCCGGTCCAGCTCTGGGATCCGGTTACCCATGGTGAGGATGACGCACGAGATCTTCAACGGGTCATCGCCTTGACGCGTCGAAAGCACGTACGGAGCATACGTTCATGATCACCGAGTCTGCTGGATCGGGCAATTCTGGCAGGGTCAATGCTTCCTTGTTTACCGGGAAACAAGCGTATCGGAACCGTCGGCGAACACCTGCCAAACAGTAAGGTGTTCGCACCTACGACGCGCCCGGACGCCATCCGGTTCCTCATGAAAGCCGCCTGGACGCCAGAATGCTGATCAGATGCAGGATCATCTGCAGCACCGCGACGACCACGCAGGCCACCACGAGCACCCTCGTCGCGGCCAGCCCTCCGTTGATCGCGTCCCAGATCGCCGCGACCACGACGAGGAGGGACAGCTCGACCGCCTGCACGATCCGGTGGAACCTCAGCGCCGCCGCGGCCTTACGCGCCAGGCCCAGCCCGCGCGACTGGAAGTGCTCGGCCGAGGCCTCACTCGCCGCGACCAGCCCGGAGCGGGCGCGGGCCACGTCGACCAGGTCGGTCTCCGCCTTGATCAGGATGGCGCCGAGCGCGGCGGCGAAGCCCGTCACGGTGTACCAGTCGGGCAGGATCTCCGACGCCCGGAACCCCAGCCCGATGAGCAGGGCGGCCTCGGCGAAGTAGTGGCCGACCCGGTCGAGGTAGACGCCGGTGATGGAGGTGCGCCGGGTCCAGCGGGCCAACTCGCCGTCGGAGCAGTCGAGCAGCAGGTAGAGCTGGACCAGCAGGGCCGCCAGCACGGCCGCCCAGAGGCCGGGCAGCGCGAGCACCACTCCGGCCAGCAACCCGGTGAGGATCATCAGCCAGGTGGTCTGGTTGGGCGTGATCGGCGTCTTGGCGAGGAACCAGGTGACGTAGATCGACAGTTTGCGCATGTAGAGCACGCCGGCCCAGTGCTCGCCGCTGTTGCGTTCCATGGTCGAGTGCGGCTGGGCCACCGCACGGAGCTCAGCGACCGACGGCCCGGACATAATCCTCCACCCGATCACGAATCTCCGGCTCCGACAGGCGCAGGTGCTCAAGGATCGTGTAGCGACCGGGGCGGGTGGCCGGCGCCAGTATGACCGCCTCGGTGAACTGGGCCGCGGACAATCCCACGTCGGTGGGGCTGACCGGCAGCTCATGCCCGCGCAGGCAGTCGACGACCTGGTTGAGCCTCCGTGAGTCCTCGCGGAGGAAGAAGCAGAACGCGGCACCTATCCCGGCGAGCTCGCCGTGGTTGGAGGTGCCGGGAAAAAGCTGATCCACGGCATGCAGGATCTCATGGTCTCCGCCACTCGAAGGACGGGAAGACCCGGCGACCACCATCGACATGCCCGACAGGATGAGCGCCTCGGCCAGCACGGTCAGGAACGCGTCGGCCTCGATCGAGTCGGCCCTGCCGATCACCGCCTCCGCCGCGGTGCGGGCCATCGCGCAGGCCAGGCCGTCGATCGGCTCGCCGCGCTCGCTCGCGCCGAGCTGCCAGTCCTCGATCGCCGAGAGGTTGCTGACCACGTCGCCGACCCCGGAACGGACCAGCGAGGCGGGCGCGTCGTGGACGAAATCGAGATCCACCATGATGGCCAGCGGCATGGGCACGCCGAAGGAGCCCTTGCCGCCGTCGTGCGTCAGCGAGGCCACCGGCGAGCAGATCCCGTCGTGCGACAGGTTGGTGGCCACCGCCACCATCGGGATCCCGGCCAGCGACGCGGCGTACTTGGTCACGTCGATGGTCTTGCCACCGCCGATGCCCACGACCGCCTCGTACGCGCCCTTGCGCAGCTCGGCGCCGAGCGAGACCGCCTCGTCCACCGAGCCGTCCGGGACCCGGAAGAACCTGGCCTCGTCGAGCGAGGGAGCGATCACCGAGGTGATCCTGTCTCCCTGGCCCGGCCCCACCGCCACCGCCACCCGCCCGGAGGTCGCCACCCGGCTGTCCGCCAGCAACGATCCGAGCTGGGCGATCGCGCCCCGCCGCACCTCCATGGACAAGGGCGCCGGGAGCATCCTGGCTAGTATCGGCACGCGATCTCCCGCGCCTTGGCGAGGTCGTCGTGGTTGTCTACCTCGACCCACGGGACGTCGCCGATCGGGGCGACCGCGATCTTCTCGCCTCGGGCCACGAGCTCCTGGTAACCGTCCTCGTAGTAGAGCTGCGGGTCGCGCTCGAAGGTGGCCTGGAGCGCGTCGGCGAGGCGCTCACCGATGCCGGGACGGATGAGCGTGGCGCCGATGTACTCACCGGCGGCCTCGGCCGGATCCATCAGCTTGGTGATCAGCCGCAGGTGACGGCCGCCGTCGAGGGTGACCTTCATCTCCTCGTCGGCGAGCTTCTTGACGTCGTCGACCGCGAGCAGGATGTCGGTGGTCGCGGGCGCGGAGAGCAGTGTCTCCTCCACCGAGACGGGGTGCACCGTGTCACCGTTGACCAGGAGCACACCCTGGTCGAAGTAGTCGCGCGCGCACCACAGGGAGTAGGCGTTGTTCCACTCCTCGGCCTTGTCGTTGTGCACGAGGGTGAGCTTCACGCCGTGCCGCCGCTCCAGCTCGGCCTTGCGCTCGTGTACGGCCTGCGCCTGGTAACCGACGATGACCACGACATCGCGGAGATCGGCCGCCGCGAGGTTACGCAGCGAGATGTCCATGATCGTGGTGTCGCCGTCGACCGGCACGAGCGCCTTGGGCAGCGTGTCCGTGTACGGCCGCAGACGCCGTCCGGCCCCGGCGGCCAGCACCATTCCCAGCAACGCGCACTCCTCATTCGGGTGAGAGCCTCCCGGCGGGCACTCCTAGGCCCCAAAGGTTAGTTGCCTTCAGGCCCTGATCGTGTAATTGAGGGTTTGCCGGGTGTTCTCAATCGTGTGCGCCGAGGTCGGCCGCGTCCATCCCGAACCTCGGGGCGGCCAGCCAGCAGGTGATGCTCTCCCAGCTGAAAAGGCACCACAGGTACAGCGAGAGCAGCACGAACACCAGCGTGACCTGCCCGGCGAGGCCGCCGAGGGCGACCAGCAGCATCCTGCCGTCCCAGCCGAGGCCGGATGTGGCCAGCCAGGCCGGCGGGTAGACCCGCTGCCGGAGACGGTAGACGACGTCGTAGTGGTGGAAGGCCATCGCGCCGAGCAGCATGAGGATCAGCCACGGCGGCACGTCGTGCGCGAAGCCCACCGAGGCCACGAAGCCGTACTCGGTGAGACGCAGGATCGGCGGCACCAGCCAGTCGAGCCGGCCGTCGTGCGGGTGGGAGCTGCCCGGACCGGCGAGCAGCAGCGCCACCGCGGGGGCGAAGACCGCCAGCCCGTCGGTGCCGGCCACGCCGACCAGCAGCAGCACCCCGGTCACGAACATCCCGACGATGGCGGGCGGCAGCGGCGGCAGCTGCCCGGCGACCAGTGCGCCCATGGCCCTCGACGGCACCCCGTCGTCCCGGTAGGCGACCACGGCACTACGCGGCACCGGCGCCATATGCACAGAAACCATGATCACATCCGTTTTCCCAGTCGCCCCGCGGAAAGCCCGACCGTTCCTGCCCGCCCCGCGACGGACACCGCCTGCCCCGTGACAGGCCCGGCCGATCCCGTGACCGGCCGACTTGATGGCGGGAGCCGCCGCCCCGGCGGAGCCCCCGTCCACGCCGGGGCCTCCCGTCTCGTGGCGGGCCCACCCCGCCCTGCCGCGCGCCCGCCGTCTCCAGTCACCGGCTCAACGACCTGCCCATCCGGCCCGCGAGAGTGTAGGTCGCGGCGATCCCACCCCAGACCAGCAGCGCGACGAAGGTCACCCGGGCGTTGAAGAGGGCGGCGGTCACCGCGATCAGGGCCATCCGCTCCCCGATGGGCAGCACGATGATCTTCTTGAACCAGCGGGTGGGGGACGCCTTCTCCATGGTCCGCGAGAGCCGCACGATCGCGTTGCCCGTACCCGGCCCGTCGCCGTCCCCGGCCGCTCTCCCGGTGTCCTGCTCGGCCCCGCCGTCCGCGGCCCGCACGGCACCGGTACCCGCCGGTGCGGCTTGCCGCTCCGGCTCGCGGAGCGGCACCGGCCGTCTGGCGTCATCGGCCGGGTCACCCGGCGAGCCCGGCGAGCCCGGCGTCCTGGCCCAGGCCGCGCCCACCCGGGCGGCGTCGGCACGCGCCCCCGCGTACGAGAAATCGATCATGTGCCGGAGCAGCTGCAGGATCATCGCGGCCACCGCGAGCCCCCAGATGCCGTCGGGTCCGCCGCCGGTGGCCTCCAGCCCGGCCGCGTACCCGAAGGCGAGGCCCACGTAGACGACGTACTCCTTGACCCGGTCGAAGGTGGCGTCCAGCCAGGCCCCGAACGGCGAGAAGGCACGGGTGTAGCGGGCGAGCTGGCCGTCGACGCAGTCGAGCACGAACGACAGGTAGAGCAGGACCGCCCCGGCGATCAGGGCCTGCCGGGTGCCCGTGGAGAACCAGACCGCGGCGAGCGCGGCCAGGCCGACGGACATGCCGGTGATCGCGTTCGGCGTCAGACCGAGCCTGGCGGCGAGCTTCACCAGGTGCCTGGACCAGGAGCTCACCCCGTACGTGGCGAAGAAGCCGTCGTTGGTCTTGACCGCGCCGTCCAGCCGGGCCTCGGCCTCGTCGACCTCCGCCAGCCTCGGCACCGCCGAGTCCACGTCCGCCTGCTCGACCATCCGGTCGCCGTGCAGCCGGCCGAGCCCGGCCGCGCGCACCGGGACACCGGCGCGGACCAGACCGACCAGGAGCAGCTGCGGGGCCTCGCCGCCGTCCATCGGGCCGAAGCCGCCCGCCTCGGCGAGCTCGGCGAGCGTCTCGGCGGCCTCGGCGAGGCGCGTCAGGTCGGACACTCCTACCTGGAGCGCGCCCCTGAAGGTGCCGTCCGCCTCGCCCACCTCGTGGAAGGAGGTGCCCGCGGCCACCACGTTCCCGCCGTCGATCCTGACCGGCGGGCGTGACGGCCCCGGCGCGGCCCTCTCGCCCTCGCTCACCAGCGCGCGGGTGTCACGGGCCGGATGCTCGGTGAGCATGGCCAGCGCCTCGGTGTGCGCCACCAGGTCACCGGCGACCAGCAGCACGGGGCCGATGGACGAGCGAGCCACCTTCGCGACCCTGCGCAGGTCGTCGGCGAGCCCCCGCGACCCCTCGGCGCCGATCATGTGGGTGCCGCCGGGCGCGTGGATGATGTCGCTGGAGCGGGCCACCACGTGCACCTCCCGCACCGAGAGTGTGGCAAGCTGTCCGGTCAGCCTGTCGAGCAGCGTTCCGGCGGGACAGCGCAGGGCGGACGCCTCGGTGGTGGCGAGCACGACCGTGGCCGTCTGGGAGGCGGTGTGAGAGTCAGGCAATCCGGGCTCCTTCGTATCCGACGGGATCACCGTACGAATCGGGGAGTGCGCACTCAGGGTAGCTAGATCTTGACGGGATAGCACGGGAGCACGCCGGACGATCGGGTACGCACCCATTACGCTCGCCATATCCGAACTGTCAAAGGAATCTGATCTTGGCCGAACGTGAACCGCGTCCTCGAACCGTCGGAGTGGTCCTGGCAGGCGGCGTCGGCCGGCGCGTCGGCCTCGGCACCCCCAAGCAGCTGCTGGAGATAGCGGGCCGGACGATCCTGGAACACACCCTCACCCTGTTCGAGGAGGCGCCGGAGATCGACGAGGTCATCGTGCTGATGGCGCCCGGCTTCACCGGGGAGGTGGAGCGGATCGTCGAGCGGAACGGCTTCGCGAAGGTCACCCAGGTCCTGGAGGGCGGCCAGAGCCGCCCGGAGACCACCTGGCGGGCGCTGCGGGCCCTGGGGCCACGGGAGTGCGACGTGCTGCTGCACGACGCCGTACGCCCGCTGGCGGACAGGAGGATCATCACCGACTGCGTCGAGGCGCTGAGGACCTGCTCGGCCGTCGAGGTGGCGATCCCGAGCTCCGACACGATCGTGGTGACCTCGCAGGGGCCGGACGGGGAGATCGTCCGTGACGTCCCCGACCGTGCCACCCTGCGCCGCGTCCAGACCCCGCAGTGCTTCCGGCTCTCGGTGATCCGCGAGGCGTACCAGCGGGCCTTCGCCGACCCCGGCTTCGGCGACCGGCCGCCCACCGACGACTGCGGCGTGGTGCTGCGCTACCTGCCCGAGGTGCCGATCCACGTGGTGACCGGCAGCGAGCGGAACATGAAGGTCACCCACCCGGTGGACCTCCTCATCGCCGACACGCTCCTGCGGCTCGCCGCGAGCGACGTTCCCCCCGCCTCGGCCTCCGCCCTGCGCGAGGCGATGGAGGGCAGGACCGTGGTGGTCTTCGGCGCGGGCGCCGAGGTGGCGGAGCTGGCCGGAGAGCACGGCGCCCGCGTGTTCCGCTTCCCCGGGCCGTCCGACCTCTCCGGGGCGCTCGAAGGGGTGCGTGTCGAGGACCCCGGCGCCGTGGCCGACGCGCTCGCCCACGCCGCCAAGGAGACGGGCGGGATCGACTACGTGGTCAACGCCCCGGGGACCGCGCCCTCGGGCCGGCTCGACGCGGTGGACGACACCGCGATCGCCGAGAGCGTGAACGTGCACCACCTGGGCCCGGTCAACATCGCCAGGGCCGCCCTCCCCCATCTCCGCGAGACCCGGGGCCACCTGCTGTTCCACGCCCCCGCCCGGGTCGAGGGCGCCGATGACAGCCTGCGCTCCGCCGCGGGTGCCGCGGTGGCCGGTCTGACCCGGGCGCTGGCGGGGGAATGGGCCTTCTACGGGGTACGGGTCAACTGCGTCGTTCCCGGGCGGGGCGACGCCCCGCGCACCGTCGCCCGCACCTCGCTGGACGTGCTCGCCTCCGGCGTCACCGGCCAGGTGGTCGATGCCCGCCCCTGACCGGTTCACGCCCCGGTGAAATGGGTCAGCCCGGCTTGCCGAACCTCCTCGGACTGGTCAGAAAACCCCAACCCCACGACATGTGCATGGTGACGTAGACCAGCGGCAGCCGGATGAGTGCCTGGGTCGGCAGGCCGCTGCCGGTGACCGCGGAGCCGGCCAGGATCGCCGCCAGGTAGCCGCCGGGGATCAGCAGGCCCGGCCAGAGGAAGGGGGAGACCACCAGGCCGGCGAGGATGGCCAGCACGGCCAGCGGCGGCGCCAGGTAGCGCAGGTTGATCGTGCCCTCGTGGGTGCGGGCGACCACCCTGCGCCAGCGGCCGTAGTGGAAGTACTGCTTGGCGAGGGCCTTGAGGTTGGGCCTCGGCCGGTAGGAGACGCGCATCCGGGGCTGGAACCAGACCAGGCCGCCCGTCTCGCGGATGCGGTGGTTCATCTCCCAGTCCTGGGCCCGCTGGAAGTGCTCGTCGTAGCCGCCGACCCGTTCCAGAGCCTCCCGGCGGAACACGCCGAGGTAGACCGTGTCGGCCGGGCCCGCGGTGCCGCCGGTGTGGAATCTGGCGCCGCCGACACCGATCTTGGAGGTCATCGCGCGGGCCACGGCCTGCTCGAACGGCGTGACGCCCTCGGCGGCCATGATGCCGCCCACGTTGTCCGCGCCGGTCTCCTCAAGGGTCTCGACCGCGACCCGGAGGTAGTCGTCGGGGAGCATCGCGTGGCCGTCCACCCTGGCGATGATCTTGTTGCTTGACGCGGCGATGGCGGCGTTGAGCGCGTTGGGAGTCCGGCCCGTGGGGTTGGGGACCACGATCACGCGGGGGTCGTCGGCGGCGATCTCGTCGGCGACTTCCTGGGTGCGGTCGCGGGAGGGGCCGATCGCGAGGACGACCTCGATCGGTCCTTCGTACCGCTGCGACAGCACCTGACGCACCGCCTCCCGCAGATGGCGCTCCTCGTTCAGCACCGGGATGACGATGGAGATCGGAGGCCAGACACGTGTCTCGGAAGACGACGCCGGCGCGGGCGAGTCGGGGAACTGCTTCATGGCGTCGCTCACGCTACTGTACGAACGGGTACCTCATCGACCCAGCAGGAGCCTAGGGGGCCATGCATGCGTGACCCGCATGAGGATTCGGGTGTGCACGTGGGCGGCGACGCCTACGGCAGCGTCCGATTGAACCCGAGACGTGACCGCAGGTCAGCCAGGGGTGCCCGCACCAGGCGACGCGGTCTCGTCATCGCGGGAACGCTCTCGTGCCTGGTCCTGGGCAGCTCCGGAGTGACGTGGGCGCTGACGAACTACGCGACGACAAAGATCAAGTCGGTCGACGCGGGGCTGCAGGAGTCGCGGCCGAGCAGCGGCGCGATGAACATCCTGGTGGTCGGCGTCGACAGGCGCGACGACCTCACCCGCAAGCAGCAGAACCAGCTCAAGCTGGGCCGCGAGAGCGGCGAGCGCACCGACACCATGATGGTGATCCACCTGTCGGAGGACCACCGCAGGGTCACCGTGGTCAGCCTCCCCCGCGACACCTGGACGACTATCCCCGGCAAGGGCCAGCACAAGATCAACGCGGCCTACCAGCTCGGCGGCCCGAAGCTCGCGACCCGCACGGTGCAGGCGGCCACCGGCCTGACCCTCCACCACTACGTCGAGGTCAACGTGCTCGGCTTCATCAACGTGGTCGACGCGCTCGGCGGCATCTCGGTCTGCACACCGGTCCCGATCAACGACCCGAAGACCGCGCTCAACCTGGAGCCGGGCACCTACTCCTTCGACGGCGTCAAGGCCCTCTCCTACGCCCGAACCCGCGCCACCGCCCGCTCCGACCTGGACCGCATCGACCGCCAGCAGCAGGTGATCTCCGCGCTGCTGAACCAGGCACTCAGCGGCGACACGCTCACCAACCCGATCAGGCTGGCCTCGTTCGTCGACACCGCCCTCGACACGGTCCGGGTGGACGACGCGCTCCGCAAGGACCTGCTCGGCCTGGCCAACCAGCTCAAGGACGTCTCCACGGACGACGTGGCCTTCGCCACGGTCCCGCTCGCCGAGGTCGACTACCGGACACCGACCGGCGAGTCCGCCGTGCTCTGGGACAAGGACGCGGCCAAGGAGCTGTTCCGCCGGATCGCCGCCGACGAGACGCTCGTCAAGCCGACCAAACCCGCCGAGTCCACACCCACCCCGAGCGCCTCGGCCTCCCCCTCGGCTCCCGCGCTGACCGTACCGCCCGCGCGGATCTCCCTCAGGGTTCTCAACGGCACCACGATCAAGGGGCTGGGCGCGCAGACCAGGGCCGAGCTGCAGAAGGTCGGATTCCTGGTGCCCGAGACGGCCGGCAACACCCCGCAGAAGGGCTTCGAAAGGACGGTCGTCCGGTACGGTCCGGGCCGCGAGGACTCGGCGCGCACCGTCGCCGCCGCGCTACCCGGCGCGGAGTCGCGCCGGGTGGAGAGCCTCGGTGACGCGATCGAGGTGGTCGTCGGCCTGAAACACGCGCCGCCGAAGAAGGTCACCGTGAAGGAGACGGCCGCACCGGCGACTCCGACCGCCTCCCCCTTGGCGACCCCAACGGCGAGGACGGCCACGGAGAACATCTGCAAAAAGTGATTTATGCGCATAACAATCTTCGGCTGGGGCAGTCAGCGGGGCACGGAGGTGATGACCGTGATCTCGACATTTGATGTTCAGACGTGGCGCAGCGGTCCCTGCGCGGTCGTGCGGGCGACAGGCGAGCTTGACCTGGCCGTCGCTCCCCGGCTGCGCGCGGAGATCGACCGCGTCCTGGACGGTGCCGGCGTCCCGGGTCTGGTGGTCGACCTGACCAGGGTGCCGTTCTGCGACTCGGTGGGGCTGGGCGTCCTGGTGGGCACCCTCACCCGGCTCAGGGAGGCCCACTGCCGCCTCATCCTGGTGGTGGGTCCCGGCATGATCACCCATCTGCTGACGATCACCAATCTCGACCGGCACTTCGAGGTACGCGGCAGCCTGCGCGAGGCGCTGGACGCACTGACCCCGAGCCACTCGACGAACTGAATCACCCCAGCTCAGAGCAGCTTTCCCGGCCGGCTCACCCTCCTCTTCCGCAACTCTCGCAGCACCCTCCCAACCCTTTTCGAGCCCTCCGGCCGAAGGTCGGCGCGCGCCACCGGCAAACTGTTTCCTCGAATAGCTGGCACATATACGGGTAGGCATCTACACTTCGCTTCGAAGCTACACGATCACGGAAAGCGATGGTTCGCACCGTTAGGGAGTATCGTGGCTTCAGATCGTCCATCCTTTTTCGCGCCGGGCAAGACGCGATCGGGAGGACGAGCTGAGGCCGGACGTCAGAGTGACACTCCCCGGCCGGATACGTACATTCACGTGAGCCTGCAGGGAAGTGGGCGATGAACGCACTTCAACTCACGAGCGAACACGCGAGCGGCTTCGTGGTCATCACGGTGGCCGGCGAGCTCGACCTGGCCACCAGGCAGGAACTGTCCGACTGCGTGCAGGAAACCATCGACGCCTGCCAGGGCACGGTCATCATCGACCTCTCCGGGGTCACCTTCATCGACGCCTGCGGCCTGAGCTCGCTGATCGGTATCAAGCGGTACGCGCGCGAGCACGACGCCCCGCTACTCCTGGCCGGAGCGCCACCCGTGGTCCTCAGACTGCTGAAGCTCACCCACCTTGAGGCCTCCTTCACGGTGATCTCGCGCTCGGAGACGATGGGCCCCCCGCCGGGCTGCCCCCAGCACGCGCCGTCCATCCAGGCGAGCACCCCCCTCGCCGACCGGTAGGCAGGCCCCGCCACACCGGCGGAGGCGGCCACCACGGCCGTCTCACGCCCTCTACCGGCCTCCAGGATCAGGCCGACTCCCTGATCACCAGGGTCGGTTCGAAGATCCGTGAGGTCACCGGGTGGTCCGGCTGCTCGATGTGGGCCAGCAGCAGCCGCCCCATCTCGGCGGCCATGTCCTCGACGGGATGGCGGACCGTGGTGAGCGGCGGGCGGCAGACCAGTGCCGCGCTGCTGTCGTCGAAGCCCACCATGGCCACGTCGTCGGGCACCCGGCGCCCGTGGTGGCGCAGCACCAGCAGGGCGCCCTGGGCCATCAGGTCGTTGGCCGCGAAGACTCCGTCGATGTCGGGGTGCTCGGCGAGCAGCCGCTCCATCGCCGCCTCGCCGCTGGCAAGCGTGAAGTTGCCCTCCACGCAGGGAATGTAGGGGTGGCCGTGGACGGCCATCGCCTCCTGGAAGCCCGCCAGGCGGTCCTGGCTGGCCGGGACGTCGAGCGGGCCGGAGATGGTCGCCAGCCGGCGGCAGCCCCGGGCGACGAGATGGTCGGCGGCCAGCTTGCCCCCGGCCCGGTGCGCGACGTCGACGTAGCTGATCGGGATCGGCCTGGCCGGTCTGGCGAAGAGCACGGTGGGCAGCGCGGCCTCGGCGAGCAGCCTGGGCAGCGTGTCCTCGGCGCTGATGGAGACCAGGATGGCCCCGTCGGCGTTGCCCTGGCGCAGGTAGGCGATGACCTGGTCGCGGCTCTCCGGGGTGTCGGCGAACATCAGGATCGGGTAGATGCCCAGCGGGCGCAGGAAACCGACGACCCCCCCGGCCACCCGGCCGAAGAACGGGTCGGCGAAGACATGGCCGGGGAACGGGTTCTCCTCGTCGCCGCCGGCCCCGGAGACGATCAGGGCGATCGCCCCCGTCCGCCGGGTGACCAGCGAGCGCGCCGCCTGGTTGGGCACGTAGCCGGTGAGGGCGATCGCCTGCCTGACCTTCTCCTGGATCGCGAGATCGACATTGCGAATTCCGTTGATCACGCGCGAGACCGTGGCCCGGGAGACCCCCGCCGCCCGTGCCACATCCTCCAGGGTGGGGGGTGCCGACACCCGCGGCAGGCCTTCGCCCATAACCTCTCCTTAAGCGTGAAGACCCCCGGCCTCAGCTGTGGGGAGTACGTCAGAAGGCTTTTATAGCACAGCGAGAGAGCGCTCTCCCGAAGGCTTTCGCGGGCTCGGCGCCTGCTCACCGGCGAGCACCTCGACGCTCAACGGCAGGTCGGCGGCCGAGCGTCCGGCGAGCACCGTGAAGGCGCCCTCCTCGGCCCGCCAGGCGTGGTGCTCGGCCGACCAGTGCTGGAAGGCCCGCGCCGGGATGTCCACCGTGACGTCGACGACCTCGCCGGGCCCCGCGTCGGCCAGGGCGTAGCCGGCCAGCCAGCGCACGGGACGGGCCACGCCCGTCTCCGGCCGGGACAGGTAGACCTGGACGACCTCGCGCCCGGCGCGCTCGCCGGTGTTGCGCAGCCGTACCCGGACCGGCAGCGAGCCGTCGGGGGCGGCCTCCCAGGGCAGCGTGAGGCTGTCGTAGGACCAGGACGTGTAGCCGAGCCCGTGCCCGAACCAGTACGCGGGCGGCTCGGGCTGCCGCAGCCAGCCGCGGTAGCCGATGTCCAGGCCCTCGGCGTAGGCGAGCGTCCCGCCGTCGGGGGCCGTGGAGACGAGTGCCCGCTCCGCCCAGGTCGTGGGCAGCCGGCCGCCGGGCTCGGCGCGGCCGAACAGGACGTCGGCCAGGCCGTGCCCGTACTCCTGGCCGGGGAACCAGCTCAGCAGCAGCGCCGCCACCTCCTCGCGCCACGGCAGGACCATGGGGCCGCCGGAGTTGACGACCACGACGGTGGCCGGGTTGGCCGCGGCCACCGCGCGGACCAGCTCGTCCTGGCGTCCCGGCAGGTCAAGGTGGGTACGATCGACGCCCTCGTTCTCGATCTCCTCGGTGGAGCCGACCACGACGATGACGGCGTCGCAGGTCCCGGCGAGCTCGACCGCGGCCGCCAGCTCCACCTCGTCGGCTCGCCGGGGCGGGTCGGCGGCCAGGACCGAGGCGATCCCGCTGCCGGGGTCGAGCCGCCGCCGGGAGACGAGCTCCACCGCCCTGCCCACGGCCATCGGGACCCTGACCCGCCGGTACGGCGGGGACAGGTGCACGGTGGCGGGGTCGTCGGTGTCGCGTTCCACCTCCTCGTCCACCAGGACGCGGCCGTCCACCTCCAGCAGCACGTGCCCCCATCCGGCCACCGCCAGCTCCCAGGCGCCGTCCGTCTCCGGGCTCAGCAGCGCGCGGATCTCGACGGTGGCCGCGGCGTCGATCCGCGCCGGTTCCAGGACGCGGCCGGTCAGCCGGTGCTCGGCGTGGATCTCCGCGCCCCCGGCGTCCAGCAGCCTGACCAGGACGCCGGGTTCACCGGTCAGCGGGTTGCGGGCGTTCTCCGTGCCCAGCGGGGTGGGCCGGTCGTCGAGGTGCGGGCCGGGCGAATGGAGCACCTCCGCGGTGCCGGACAGCGCCTCGCGGATGCCGTCGAGGGGCGACACGACGGACATCGGGTACACGCCCGCGCTGCCGCCGCCCTGGATCCTGGCGACGGCGGCCTTCGGCCCGAGCACCGCGACCCTGCGCAGCCGCGAGGGGTCCAGCGGGAGCAGCGACCCCTCGTTGCGCAGCAGCACCGTGCTCGCGGCGACGGCCCGGCGCAGCAGCGCGCGGGCGGGGCCGTGGTCTTCCCGTTCCGCGGGCCCCGGCGGGACGGCGGAGCCGAGGTCCAGCGCGCCGACCCGGGAGGCCAGCCTGAGCAGGCGCCGTACCTTGTCGTCGATCGCAGCCTCGGGTACCTCGCCCGCGCGCACCGCGGCGACCAGTGCCTCTCCCCAGGGGCCCTGCGGCCCCGGCATCGCGAGGTCCTGCGCGGCGCGGGCCGAGGGAGCGGTGGAGCGGACGCCTCCCCAGTCCGACACGACCACCCCGTCAAACCCCCACGTCGTCTTGAGCGGGTCTGTGAGCAGCGGGCTCTCCGACATCGTGGTCCCGTTCACCCCGTTGTAGGCGGACATGACGGCCCAGACGCCCGCCTGCACCGCGGCTTCGAACGGCGCCAGGTACAGCTCGTGCAGGACCTGCTCGTCGACGCGGGCGTCGAGGGTGAGCCGCTCGGTCTCGGAGTCGTTGGCGACGTAGTGCTTGGCGGTGGCCGCCACCCCGCCGGACTGGACTCCCCGGACGCAGGCGGCGCCGATCCTGCCGGTCAGCAGGGGGTCCTCGGAGTAGCACTCGAAGTGGCGCCCGCCGAGCGGCGAGCGGTGCAGGTTGAGCGTCGGGGCGAGCAGGACGTCCACGCCCTTGCGCCGCGCCTCGACGGCGAGCAGCCCACCCAGCAGCTCCACCAGATCCTCGTCCCAGGTCGCGGCCAGTGCGGTGGCCGACGGCAGGGTCAGCGAGGTGCTCCGCTCGTCCCAGCCCTCCCCGCGCACACCGACCGGGCCGTCGGAGGTGACCATGGCCCGCAGTCCGATGCCCGGCTCGGCGTGGGTGGACCACACGGTCGCCCCGGTGAGCAGCCGCACCTTACGCTCCAGGTCCAGCTTCTCCACCAGCCGGTCGAACTCGTCGATGCTCACGTGGTTTCCCTTCACCGTTGGAGATCACTGTTGTAGATCACTCTTGGAGAGCGCTCTCCAGTACGTCATGACGTCAGCGCGCTGTCAATGTCCAAAAACGGCGGCGCGACGGCGCCCCTGGGGATCCGGTCAGCGGATGCCGTCGAGCAGATCGCTCTGGGTGGCGCGGGCCCGCTCGACGGCTGCGGCCAGAGCCCTCGTCCCCTCGTCGGCACCGGCGGTCTGCTCGGAGCGGGCTACCGCGGCCGACTGGTCGAGGTGCTCGCGCAGGCGGTCGGCGAAGAGCCGGTCGAAGGCCGGACCGGCGGCCTTCCTCAGCGCCGCCAGATCGGCGGCGGTGACCATACCCGGCATGTCATGCCCTTCGTGCACGTTCGTCGCGGGCAGGCCGGTACGGCCCAGCATCTCCCTGAGGCGTTCGAGCTCGGCCAGATGGGCCTTCCTGATCCGGGCGGCCAGCCGCCGTACCGCCGGGTCGTGCCCGCGTTCGGCGCCGAGGTCGAGCAGGGGCAGCGTCCGCTCGTCCATCGGGATCATCAACTGGAGCCACGCGGTGTCCGTGGTGTTGAAGCCGGCCGCCGGCGTGGCGGCGGGGGCGGTGGGGACGACCGGTGCCGGGGATTCATGGTGGTGGCCCGGCGCGGCCGCCGGGGAGTGGGCACCGCAGCCGGCGATCGGGCCGGACACGAGGAACAGGGTGAGAATCGCGCCGGCACGTCTCATATGGACCTTCTCGTGTCAGGGGCGGGTGCCAGGCCCCGGCCGCCGGGGCCGGGACCTGGCATCCGCGGTCAGGGGAGCTCGAAGTTCTCCGTGAGGGCGGCGCCGCGGTGCGGCTTGTACAGGTCGTAGCCACGCGGGTTGCACTGGAGACCACCATTGATGCAGTGGGTCACCAGGGCGTCAAGGATGGCGGGGCTGTCCCAGGCGTTGAAGAAGTCGTAGTGCCAGGTGTAACCGCGGCCGCTGGCCAGCCGCGCCTGCGACAGGTCACCGCTCGCGGGGAAGGCGATCTTGAACTCCAGCATCGGCACCGCCACCGGGTGGCTGGCCGGGCAGTAACCGTCGACGGGATAGGACATGTGGCTCTTGTGGTTGGGGCTGTCGAGGTTGACGCCGTCCCAGCAGCTCGGCGACTGGTAGCGGACGTTCACCTGGCTGCCCGCCACGCAGGAGGTCGGGATGTCCCAGCTGTGGGAGATGTCGCCGCACTCGAAGCCCTCGACGGTGCCGGGAGAGTCGCGGAACTCCGCCAGCGTCGCGGTCGGGCTGCCGACGACGAAGCGCAGGCCCTGCGGGAAGGGCTGCACCTGCCAGTAGTCAAGGATGCCGGACTTGTAGTAGATGACCTGGTTGCCGGTCGGCCGGATCAGCTGGTCGCCCTTGTAGAAGCTCGGGAACCAGTAGGCCGACCTGTCGTGCGGGTTGGTGCACGAGGTGCCGCCGCCGAGGAGCGAGGAGGTCGTGCTGCTCGCGTTGGTCGTGTTGTTGCCGACGAAGGTGTGCATGTGCGAGGCGCCGGGCAGGCCGGGGTAGACGATCGGGTCGTCCGGCCGGTCCGCCGTCCAGGAGCAGTTGGCCTGGAACTCGTGGTGGGTCACCTCGTCGGTGAACGTCGGCTTCGGCCTCGGGGTGGTCCCGGCGCCGCCGGTGCCGTACACCTTGAACTCCCAGAGGGAGTAGCCGTAGCCGGTGCCCCGGGCGGTGCCGTACATCCGCACGTAGCGGCCGGAGCCGGAGACAGCGAGGGTCTGGGTGCCGCCGGTGCCGGTGGTGGTGGAGTAGACGTCGATCCACGGCGCCGCGCCGTTGCCGGAGACCTGGATCTTGAACGCCTTGCCGTAGGCGCCCTCCCAGTTGAGAACCACCTGGGAGACGGTCGCGGTGGCACCGAGGTCCACCTGGAGCCACTGCGGGTCGGCGGCGGCGCTGGACCACCGGGTCCCGTTGTTGCCGTCGAAGGCGGCCCCGGCACCGTACCCGCCTCCCTCGGTGGAGGAGGCGGTCGCGGGCCGGCCCTGCGAGAGCAGGGCGTCCGCCGCGGTGGCCGGGGTGATGATCGCCAGACCGGCCGCGACCAGCGCGGTGAGCGTGGCGACGACCAGTCCCAGGCGGAGCCTGACTGGGCTTCGGGATGGGTGCATTGCCTCTCCTTCTGTGGGGGGTGGCCGTCGAAAACGGCGGCACGGAGAGCGCTCTCCTATGAGGTTGATCCATTTTGTTATGAATTGTCAAGACGAGATCGCACCCAACCCGAAACCCGTCATTCATGTTCGTGACACACGGAGTGCGGCACCAGCGGCTTCTGCGGGGGCCTCTCGGCCGGGGGCAGGTTTCCAGAGCATGAGCAGCACGTTTCGGACTCGCGCGAAGAAGGGCCTTGACACCGCTCGATCTCCGGTAGCACCCTCGGTTACGGAGAGCGCTCTCCCCCCCTGCCGCGTTGATGGCAGGCATCCCCTTTTTGAGGAGAGATCGTGCATCCAGCTCGTGGTTCGGGCCGATTCCGGTTAGGTCTGGTCATCGCCGCCCTCGCGGCCCTGGTCGTCTCCGGTCTGGCATTCGTCAGTCCCGCGGCGGCGGCCGACACCCTGCTGTCACAGGGCAGGACGGCGACCGCCTCGTCGTCCGAGGGCGCCGCCTACGGCGCGGCGGCAGCGGTCGACGGCAACCTGACGGGCACCCGGTGGGCCAGCGCGTTCAGCGATCCGCAGTGGCTCCAGGTGGACCTCGGCGCCACCGCGACGATCAGCCGTACCGTGCTGACCTGGGAGGGCGCCTACGGCAAGGCGTTCAAGATCCAGATCTCCGACAACGGCACGACGTGGACGGACGTCTACTCGACCACCACCGGCACCGGCGGCACCCAGACCCTCGACGTGACCGGCACCGGCCGCTACGTACGGATGTACGGCACCACCCGGGGCACCGGCTACGGCTACTCCCTCTGGGAGTTCCAGGTCTACGGCAGCATGGGCGGCACCCAGGGGCCGAACTGCTCCACCGCGAACGCCGCCCAGGGCAGGCCCGCCTCGGCCTCGTCGTCCGAGGGCGCCGCCTACGGCGCGGCGGCAGCGGTCGACGGCAACCTGACGGACACCCGGTGGGCCAGCGCCGCCAGTGACCCGCAGTGGCTCCAGGTCGACCTCGGCTCCTCCCAGCCGATCTGCCAGACCGTGCTGACCTGGGAGAGCGCCTACGGCAAGGCGTTCAAGATCCAGATCTCCGACAACGGCACGACGTGGACGGACGTCTACTCGACCACCACCGGCACCGGCGGCACCCAGACCCTCGACGTGACCGGCACCGGCCGCTACGTACGGATGTACGGCACCGCCCGGGGCACCGGCTACGGCTACTCCCTCTGGGAGATGCAGGTGCGCACAGGCACCGGCGGCAACCCCCAGGAGCCTGAGGAGCCCGGCACCTGGACCGAGGTGTGGAAGGACGACTTCAACGGGGCGGCCGGCACCTCCCCCTCGGCCGCCGACTGGATCCTGCGCACCGGCACCTCCTACCCCGGCGGCGCCGCGAACTGGGGCACCGGCGAGGTCGAGACCATGAGCGCCTCGACGGCCAACGTCTTCCTCGACGGCACCGGCAACCTGAACATCAAGGCGATCAAGGACGGCGCGGGCAACTGGACCTCGGGCCGGATCGAGACCCAGCGCACCGACTTCGAGCCCAAGCCCGGCGAGATGCTCAGGTTCAGCGCCCGGCTGAAGCAGCCCGACGTCGCGAACGCCCTCGGCTACTGGCCGGGCTTCCGGGCGACCGGCGCCGCCTACCGCGGCAATTACAACAACTGGCCCTCCGTCGGCGAGACCGACATCATGACCGGCGTCAACGGCCGCGACCAGCTGGCCAACACCCTGCACTGCGGCACCGCCCCCGACGGGGTGTGCAACGAGTACAACGGCCGCACCAGCGGTTTCGCCACCTGCGACGGCTGCCAGAGCGGTTACCACGAGTACGCCCAGGTCATCGACCGCACCAAGACCGACGAGGAGATCCGCTTCTATCTCGACGGCAGGCAGACCTGGATCGTGCGCCAGAGCCAGGTCGGCGTCGCCGCCTGGAAGGCCGCCCTGCACCACGGCTTCTACCTCCGCCTCGACCTGGCCATCGGCGGCTCGCTGCCCAACGCGCTCGCGGGCGTCACGACACCGACCGCCGTCACCACCTCGGGCGGCGTGCTGAGCGTGGACAAGGTCTCGGTCTCCAGGCAGACCGGCACCACTCCCGCCGCCATGACCGACCCGGCGACCCCGGCCGGCCCGAGCACGGTCAGGGTGACCGGCTCCCAGGGCAACTGGCAGCTCCAGGTGAACGGTTCGCCGTATGTGATCAAGGGCCTGACCTACGGCCCGCCGCAGGCCGCGGCCGACGGCTACATGCGCGACCTCGCGGCCATGGGCGTCAACACGATCCGTACCTGGGGCGTCGACGACACCCACACCCCGGCACTGCTGGATCGGGCCGCCCAGCAGGGCATCAAGGTCATCGTCGGGCACTGGCTCAACCAGGGCGCCGACTACGTCAACGACACCGCGTACAAGACCAGCGTGAAGAACGAGATCGTCGCCCGGGTCAACGCCCTCAAGGGCCGCCAGGGCGTGCTCATGTGGGACGTCGGCAACGAGGTCATCCTCACCATGCAGGACCACGGCCTGCCGGCCGACGTGGTCGAGCAGCGACGGGTGGCGTACGCGAAGTTCGTCAACGAGGTGGCGGAGGCGATCCACGCCGCCGACCCCAACCACCCGGTCACCTCCACCGACGCCTACACTCACGCCTGGACCTACTACAAGGCCCACTCCCCCGCCCTGGACCTGCTCGCGGTCAACTCCTACGGCGCCATCCACACGGTCAGGCAGGACTGGATCAGCGGCGGGTACACCAAGCCGTACATCGTCACCGAGGCGGGACCGGACGGCGAGTGGGAGGTCCCGAACGACGTCAACGGCGTGCCCAACGAGCCGACCGACCTGCAGAAGCGGGACCAGTACACCGCCAGCTGGAACGCGATCAAGGGCCACACCGGCGTCGCACTCGGTGCCACCGAGTTCCACTACGGCCTGGAGAACGACTTCGGCGGGGTGTGGCTCAACACCACCACCGGCGGCTGGCGTCGGCACGGCTACCACGCGCTCAAGGCGGCCTACACCGGGCAGCCCTCGGCGAACACGCCCCCGGAGATCACCTCGATGACCGTCGGCTCGCAGACCGCCGTCCAGGCCGGTAAGCCCTTCACCGTCGAGGTCGCCGCCTCCGACCCGAACAACGACCTGATCCGCTACAACCTGATGTTCAGCAACAAGCACATCAACGGCAACCGTGGCTTCGACAACGTCAGGTTCACCCAGACCGGCCCCGGCAGGTTCTCGGTGACCGCACCGGAGCAGATGGGCGTGTGGAAGGTTTACGTGTACGCCTTCGACGGGCACGGCAACGCCGGCATCGAGCAGCGCTCCTTCCGCGTGGTCCCGCCCACGGTCGCCGGAACCAACGTGGCGCTCGGCAAGCCGACCACCGCCTCCACCTACCAGGCGACCGGTGACGGCGGCCCGTTCACCCCAGGCCGGGCGACCGACGGCAACTTCTCGACCCGCTGGGCCAGCGAGTGGGCCGACCCGCAGTGGATCCAGGTGGACCTCGGCGCGACCACCGCCATCAAGCACATCCAGCTCGGCTGGGAGGGCGCGTACGGCAAGGCGTACCAGATCCAGACCTCGACCAACGGCTCGACCTGGAGCAACGCCTACTCGACCACGACCGGCGACGGTGGGTTCGACTCCATCGACCTCACCGCGTCCGCCAGGTACGTCCGGGTGAACCTCACCCAGCGCGGCACCGCGTACGGCTACTCCCTCTGGGAGTTCGGCGTCTACAGCTAGTTCCTCGCTGGATCCCGCACAGCGTCCGGCCCTGGCCAGGGCCGCGTGTGCGAGTAGTGACACACCGCCCATGTCTTTTCTGGGCGGTGTGTCACCGCCTCCTCTCGGAACCCCTGCGGAAGGCCTTCAGAAGCCCTTCTGCGGCGCCGAATCCTGACCGTCAGGCAACGCGTGAGGAGGGCACCGCCCAGGTTTTACAGGAGCCCGGGTCACCGCTCCTGAAACCGCGGTCGAGCCAGTAGACGATGTTCTTGCCCTTGGCGAAATAGCGGTCTTTCTTGGAGTTGTAGTCGCCGTTCTCCTTCACGAGTTCCAGCAGCGCGGGCCAGCCCTCGCTGTCCTGCCCCGCGCTCTTCCAGACGCTTCCCAGGAAAACTCCACCCAGGCAGTCCGCCTGCAGGGCCCAGCGCCGGACCCGCTCGAAACGCTCGGCCTGGTTTTTGGACGGCAACGCGCCGTAAGCATCGGTGATGCCGGTGAGGAACTGCAGATGGTTGCCGTAGAGCCTGGCGACGTAGTGGAAGTGGTAGATCTCGCGGGTCGGCAGGTAGTAATCCTCGTCCACCAGTATCGCCATCGTCTTCGTCGCGGAGCAGTAACGGGAGTTGATGTCCTTGTGCCACTTTTTCCCGCAGAACTGCGTCTGCTTGGTGAGGACGACGAGCTTGGCGGGCGCGAAGGGTAGCTTGGCGCGCTTGAAATGGGCCGACCACGAAGCGTTCAGGCAGCTCCACAACCCGACGAGGGTGCGCTTGGCGTCCGCGACGCTCTGGGTGCTGAGCGCGCCGTCAGGACATTCCGATGATTTGATCCTGCCGCTGCGGTAGAGGCTGTTGTCGGTCAGCACGGGCACGTCCCTGACAGGAGAGGCGAGAGCCTCGGCACTGCCGGAGATGAGGAGAACGCCGAGGAGGGCCGAGGCCAGCAGCGCGGGGGGTCTGAACATGAGAAAGCAGGTTAGAGCAGAAAACCGGCAACAAGGATCGGCACGGCGTCGATACGGCGGGGTCGGCACCGCTCTCCAGGCCGGCTCGATGGGAGATTCGTCGATCGATCACTGCCGATCGGCTGTGGATATGCTGGCCATGTCGGGAAGATCGGCGCCCGATATCCGACAAGCCCTTGCCGTTTACAGGGAGTAACGAATGGCACGCTTGGTGGCCACCGGCTGGACCGGAGCAGTTCTCGCCGCCCTCCTGCTGACCGGTTGCTCCTCGGACCAGTTGGGCGATCGCGGCGGGAAGGAAAACGCGGCGCCTGACAGGGTCGGCGATGTCGATTACATCGAGGTCTTCCGCAACGCCGACAATTTCCCCAACGTCGCCCGGATCTGTGTCGAGGGCCTGGCCTTCGCCGCCACGTCGAGCGGGACACGCGGCGAGAGCGGCGTCGCCAACCCCGCGCTGCTCCGCATACCCGAGTGGGACGCCAAGTGCGCCGAGCACTCGAAAACCCCTCCGTCCCCCAAGGCGAGTTCCTCTCCGGGCTGACCCGGGAGCCGTGACTCCCTCGGACGGGATTCCTTTCCCGGCCCGGGCTCGTCGACCAGTCGTGACAGGCACGCTCGCCCGCTCAGGACCCGCTCAGGGGGCGGCCCCCGCCGCTCTCGGCGAGTAAGGACATCCGTGCGGAGTACCGGCGTTCAAGCGCGGCCCTACGAGGCCTGTTCCTGCCGCTCGTCACCCGTGTCGAAGAAGGTGCTGAGATACTCCTCAGGTTCGAGATCGCTGTCCCGGAGGAGGGAGAAGACCTCCGTGCCCGGCTCGATCACGTCGTCTGACAGCCAGTACGCCTGCGCCAGCCCCAGATACTCGAACGCGGTACCGGTGGCGTATTTCGCGGCCTCGCGTTCCGCCATGACAATGGCCTCGTCAAACGAACCGGCGCGCCACAGGGTGACCCGTTCCTCGTAGGTGTCGTGTGGCGCCCCCCAGCGGAAAACACATCGAACCGTGTACCAACCGGTGTCAGGCGTCTCGATCACACCGTAATGATGCCGGTTGGCAGTGATCGGAGCACTACCGAGGTGTTCGTGGCCACCGTCTTTCACACACCGCCACTTTCACACACCGCCACGGAAACCAGACGACACTCGCCCTGCTGCCGGGGGCGATTCGTACGCTCCATGGAGGATCACCGGCAGGTGCGGAGCATGTTGAGCAAGGCCACCTTCTCCTTGCGGGTCACGAAGAGCCGGTAGTGGTGCTTCACGGTGATCCATGAGGTCGCGTACCGGCACCAGTGGGCGCGGCGCTGCGGGCGCCAGCCCTGCGGGCCTCTGCCGCCTTTGGCGATGTTGGCGGAGTGGCTGACGGTGAGCAGTTCGGGGCGGGTCAGGTCGTTGGCGAAGGCGCGCCGCTTGGCCTGGCTCCATCGTTTGGCGCCCGAGCGCCAGGCGTAGGCGAGCGGCACCACGTGGTCGACGTCCACGTACTTCTCGTTCTTCAGCCACTTGCCGTCGTACGGGCTGTACCAGAGTCCCTTGACCGGGTGGCAGGCCGCGTTGCGGCGTACGCTCCGCCCGTCGCGGGCCAGGACCATCTCCCGCGTGCTGCACCTGCCCTTGCGGTGCGCCGATCGGGGCTGGAACCGCTCGCGGCTGTAGCCCCGGATGGACAGGGGCCTGGCGACCTTGAGCTGAGCCAGCATGCGCCGGGCGAGGGTCGCGGCCTCTGCCTGTGATCGCTTGCGCGGGTCGGCCGCCGCCTCCGGGGTGGTGAGGGCGGAGGTGATCGGGATGAGCACGAGGGTGAGTACGGCGACGTGGGTTGCCCGCCTCAGGAAGATCATGACTTTACCTATACCCAACGACAGCCCCGACCCCGGCAGCCGGCAGGAACGGCCGGAGCCGGTGATCGCGCCACTACCCGTACAAGCCGTACAGGCCAGAAAGCGGTCTTCAGCCGCGCTCGCGGCCTGATGTTCCTCTGCTCTGTACGGCCCGCAGCGTGAGCATGCCGCCCAGCAGCACGAGCCAGGCACCGAGCGTGAACCTGGTGAGCAGGAGGACCACGATCATCAGGGCCTCGAAGGTACGCCCCGGCGACCCCGGCATCAGGTCCACGAAATGACCGACGGTCTCCACCGACATCAGCAGGCCGCCGATCCCGCCGAGCACCGCGATGAAGGCGTTCAGCCGCCACAGCAGGAGTGCGGCCGCCGCGATCACCACGCCCAGCAGGACGGCGGGGACGATCGCGAGCAGCACCTCGGGCAGATCGTCCTCGCTGCCCAGGACAAGCCCCCAGAACAGGAAGACCAGGGCCAGTGGGATCACGAGCGCCATGCTGATCGCCGAGGCCACATTATGGCGCCACACCGCCACGCAGAAGGCGGGAACCACCGGGATCAGGCAGCCCATGCTGATCATGATCCAGACGGGCAGGCTCAGGAGGTACGTGTGGCGCTCGAAGGCCAACCTCGCGAAAAAATCCAGACCCTGGGCGAACAGGGTCAGCGCGAGCAGGACCATCAAGACCAGCGCCACCACGGAGGCGATCAACCGCGGGGCATGGGTGTGAGCCCGGCTCCCCGGCACCTGCGATCCCGGGTCGGGCAGCAGCAAAGTGCCGGACGGCGGGGGCGCCGGGCGGTCCGGCACGGGCACGGTCCGCGATCCGGCCGCAGCCCCCGGCTCCTGCCCTGTCAGCAAGCCCAGCAGTTCCTCGGTGCCGGGCCGTGCCTCCGGGTCCTTGGCCGGGCAGCGCGCGAGCAGTGGCCGCAACCCCTCCGGCACCTCGGACAGATCCGGCTCGGTGGTCAGGATGGCGTGCATCATGGCGGGCATCGTGTCCCCCTTGAACGCCTGCTGCCCGGTAGCCGCGAACACCATCGTGCTGGCCCAGCTGAACAGGTCCGCCGCCGGCCCGACCGCCCCGCCCGCGAACTGCTCGGGCGCCATGAACGCGGGCGTCCCCATCACACTGCTGGTGGCGGCCTGATCCAGGGGCCTGGCGAGCCCGAAGTCAATCACGACCGGCCCCTCGGCCCCCATGATCACATTGCTCGGCTTGAGTCCCGGTGCACGATCCCGGCCCGGTGGATGGCGGCCAGCGCGGTCAAGGTGGTCACCGCCAGCCGTTCCAGCCCGCTGCCGAACCGCACCCCCTCGCCTCTCACCAGCCGGTCCAGCGAGGGCCCGGTGATGAACTCGCTCACGATGTACGGTCGGCCGTCGGCGACCCCGACGTCCAGCACCCGGGCCGTGCAGAACGGCGCCACCCGCCGCCGCCTCCACCGCCTCAGATGTGTTAGCAGCGAGATGGTCGGATCCGCCGCCGCCCGCCTTCAGCACCCACCGGTGGCACGGCCAGGCTTCATGTCGGCCATTTCGGTCTGCTGATCATCATGGTTTGTGCGTCTGGCGGACGACGACTTGATGGAGTAGCCGTGAGCTCCCGTCATCAGCCCTTGCTATTCGTCAGGCAACAGATACCGCCAGGAGAGCACGAAGAGTGCCCCCGAACTGGTCTTGAAGAGCGACCGGCCGTGCTCCTGCCCAGCAGGCACCGCCTTGATGATCGCACTCACCGCCGCCCCCTCGATGTCCTTCTGCCAAATCGGGTCCACCATGCCCGAAGGCTCCGGGACCCCTGCGGGCCACGGCGCCGGCTTGCCCTCCGCCGAGGCGGCCCCTTCGGCGACCATGCGGACGCGGGTGGCGACGTAGTCGGTGCCCGCGGCGGCGGCCCGGGTCGCCAAGCCGTCCATCAGCTTCTTCGCCTCCGAGAGCTCCTTCGGGTAGAAGTCCGCGACCTGGTCCAGAGCCGGGGCCCGGACCTCCAGCATCTTTCCGTCCTTCCCCCGTACCCCGAGGACGGTGGTCGGCACGTCCGTCACCATCGGCGCGCCCGGCTTGGGCTCCGCGGTCGGCGGTTGCCCGGTCAGGTACGTCTCCATCGACGCGACCGTCTCGCCCGTCTCGGCATCGGCGAGCTTCAGCTGCTTGCTCGCGTCAACGATCACCAGGCCGTCGCTGTACAGCACCACCCTCGGCGGACGCAGCACGTTCATGGTCGCGGTCACGAACCCGCCTTCGGCACCCCACAATGCAACCGGCTTCGCCGGCCCATCGTCAGCCGGGGTCGCCGACATATCCGATTCCGCACCTCCGCAGGCCGCAGTCAGGGACAACAACGCCACGAACAGGGTCATTCGTAATCTCATGCCCCACAAACGTATGTTTCCTTCAGATGGTTCAGCCGGTGTCGTTCGAGGTCAGGCGGATCCGCCGGCAAGGGCAACCGCCGACTCGGCGAGATCGCCGCGGCCGCCTCCCACTCCAGCACATTCCTGGTCGAGCGTTACCGACGAGCAGCAAAACATCACGGACGAAAACGCGCCAACGCGCTATCGTCGCCGTCGGCACCCCCATCCCCGTGATCATCAGGCACCTGCTGTCCGCCCCCAACGCTCGCTACCACGACCCCGAATCCGACCATTACCAATCCCACATCCCCACCAAGCGCCGCGAACGCGACCTCGTCCACCGGCTCGATCTCCGAGGCCTTCCTGAGGAGATCCACGCGGGTGGCTCCCACAGGAGTGGAAGGCACGGCGTGACTCTGGAAAGCAGAAAGGCCCGTGCTGGCGTTTCGCCTGTTCGCGGGCCCTCTCACTGTGGCGCGGCCGAGAGGACTCGAAACCCCAACCTTCTGACGCTCCTATGTCAAGCGACTGCTTGATGGGCTTGTGTCGGAGCGATGTCCCGGGCTTCAATGTCGGCGATCATGACGCGATAGACCACGTCTGACAGGTGTCGTTTGAGGACGCGCAAGGGATCGGGCTCCGGTGATCTTGAGGCTGTAACAGCTACTCGGGTGCCTCGTCGGGCTCTACGGTGCGTTCCTCGGTGGTGGTGACGAAGCTGCCCATGCCGCGTTCGGTGCGGATCCATCGATCCTTGCGTAGGGCGTTCATGACCTTTTGTGCGGTCTGAGTGGCGATGCCGAATTCTTGGGTGAGGTCGACGACCGAGGGGATGCGTTGGCCTGGCTTGTACTGGCCGGCTTCGATGCGCTTGACGATGATGTCTCGTACCTGTCGCCACCTGGGCAGATCATCGCGCAACTCGGTCATGAGCACACGGTAGAAGCCCGTAGAGGA